>QNDV01000480.1 GCA_003646045.1 bacterium | reverse complement strand
TGAGCCTTGAACCTGTCAGTGAATGCTCGTCGTTTTCTTCCCATTTCCATGCGTCCTTTCTTACCATTTCAAGGACGCAAATTCCACTTAAGCCCCTGGTCCTAAAATCGGGGGTAAGCGCACAGGAGGCACAAACGACCGCCTTCATCTTTAACAAAACTCATAAGGCCTCGATGCCTAGGCCAAAGGGAACTGGGCCAGGCGGCGGTAGATTTCAATCACATCATGGCCTCCAAAAAGAATGGGCAATGAACAACCTAAAGGAGTACGGATATGATCCAGGTTTGGCGCCAACGTTGACATTAGAGACTGGAAAAGGTTTTCCACATACGTTTTTGAGTACCGCACAGAACCTTCGAAGAAATGCTCGGGTTGCGGCGGGACAAGGCAAGTGGAGTTCCAGTCTTCAAGATGAGCTGGGCTATATCGTAGATGATTTCACCAAAGCCGGCTTCGATCGCAGCACAATCGAAGGTGTGCTGGAGCGGCAATACAAGATGTTTGACAGACTTGGCGTAAGTTATGAAAGGATCGATTTTTGATGGTTGTTTTGAGTGAGTTTCATTCAGATTTTTCCATAGCTGCAAGCCGGCCTGCAGCTACGGACGACGAAGTGATTCAATTGAGGGCCCTTTCTCAAATCAACGTTCCAGATGAATACGTTGAACTCATAACTGCTGCGACGGAGCTTGAAATTTCTGTTCGTGGAGAGAGCTATATTCGAATTTGGGGCCCAACAGGTGCCGTTGAGATGAACGAGTCATACAATATCCAGTCCTTTATCCCCCTATCGTTGGCTGTTGGGGATGACGAAGGCGGGAATGCGTTACTCTACATGACTGGGAAAAGGGGATTTGGGCTCTACCTGGCAGGTTTTGGGGATTTGGATGTCGATGATGCGACTTTTTTGGCAACTTCTCTGCGAAACCTCTTGGTTAATGGATGTGGCGTAGACACTATTTTGTCTGGAGGTATCTGACCATCCCCAACCGGTGCCAAGTGAAACAACTTCTCTTAGGTGCCACTGATCACAACCTCACAACTGCGGACAACGAGTTGAGAACAACTGCGCTTAACCCCGATTGCATATTCCGATGAATGCGGTTACCGATTCCGACGAAGGTTCAAGTGCCAGGTCCGCAGTTCCGTAGTTATCATCACTTGGGTGCCACTGATCACAACCTCACAACTGCTGACAGGGACTTGTTTTTCTCCTCCCCATTCGTGGGCCGGGCTCCGGGAGGGCTATGGTTTCAAACCCGGTAGAATGAGGGCATGAGAACTCCGGAATCTCGGGGGAGACGATCGCCGGTCCTTTGGGTCGTGCTCCTGAGTCTTGGCGTTGGGCTCCTCGGCTTGGCTCCACCGGCCGAGGCGACCCGGGCTATGCCGGGCTTTGTGGTCGCTTTTGAGGCGGGACCGCCGGCGCTCGACATACTCACCGGCCCCGAAAAGCCGAACGACACCTTCGCCGTCTTCGCCGATAACGATGTCTCTCTCTTCGCTGCTTTGAGTCTTCTTGACGCCTCCGAGATCGACCGCGTCACCGCCGAAAACCGCTTCCGGCTTTTCACCATTCCGGGCGAAATCCCGCCTCAGGTCAAGCACCTCTTGACCCAAAAAACCGCATCCAGGGCTTTTTTCAACGCCTTGGAATGTAACGTCCTGTCACCACGAGACTTAGCCCACATTTGCGGTAGTCTGTCTTTCCAGGGGACGTGGACGGATCCTGTCACCGGATTGGCTTATCACCGGCATCGTTGGTACGACCCAAGGACTGCTAACTGGTTGAGTGAAGATCCTTTAGGGGCTGTTGATTCTCCGAATCTTTATGCGGGATTCGGTTGGGCGCCGCACGTTTACACGGATCCGATGGGCAACATCCTTCCGCGCGGCGCCCAATGGGATGCGGGTACCCAACTCTACAAACACGACGGCAAGTGGTACCAGGTCAACATCAATCGGCTTGTGTACGAGATCGACATCCAAGAAGGTGCTCGTCACACGCTGGTTCGAAACGTCGAGATTGCCAAGGCCGTCCGCGCTCAGGCCGGGGCAGGCGGAGGAGGGAACAAGGCTTTTCTGGCTTTGGCGCAGGGGGTGTCGGACCGCTCACTGGCATACGCCGAGGCGTACGAAAAGGCCGTTGTGATTGCAGGAAGCATAACTGACGTCGGCGGGACAATTGAAGACCTGAAGGTGATCGCCACCGGGACGGACCTCGAAGGTAATCAGATGAGCGGCTTCGACAAGGGCCTTTCCGTCGTGGGTCTTGCTCCTTTTGTCAGTGGACGGATGCTTCGTGCGGGCGTTGGCCTCGCCGAGGAAGGTGTGGACCTTGCTAAAAAGGTTGTTCGGCGAGGGGATGATATCCCAGGAATACCAGCCAGCCTGCTTGCTCCCGGTCAATGGGTGGCCAAGAACGAGAGTCTAGTGTACGCCGCCAGAATTGGCGGTGAGAAAGATCGAGTTCGCATCAGTTGACCTGAAGACCCCGAACTCGCACTTCGAGTGCTTTGCGAGCGCGGACGACCTTGGCGAGGATGTCCTTCGCGTTGGCAGTCCAGATGAATGGCTTTGGCGAACGGTTGTGCTCTATTAAGTACTCGTCAATCGCGTCGATGAGGTCGTGGACACTGGTGAAGGTACCCCGTCTTATAGCGTTGACGGTAATGTCGCGAAAGAAGCGTTCTACCATATTGAGCCAAGACGCGCTGGTTGGGGTGAAATGCAAATGGAACTGTGGGTGCTTCGCCAGCCAGGCCATCACCGTTGGGTGTTTGTGAGTGGAGTAATTGTCGCAGATGATGTGGATTTGTTTGCCTTTTGGTGATTCTCGGTGAATTCGCTTTAGGAACTTCAGCCACTCTGCATGGGTATGTTTCGTTTGGCAAAAACCGACGACAGTACCGGTCAAAACGTTGAGCGCAGCAAATAGCGTCGTTGTCCCGTGCCGCTTGTAATCGTGAGTCATGGTGCCAGCGCGCCCCCTTTTGAGAGGAAGACCCGGCTGGGTGCGGTCAAG
>QNDV01000479.1 GCA_003646045.1 bacterium | reverse complement strand
GGACCGGGACCGCATCTTCGACCTGTTCCACACCACCAAACCCGTGGGACAGGGTACGGGCCTGGGGCTTTCCATCGTCCACGACATCCTGTTCCGGCTGGGTGGATCCATCCGGGTGGCCAGCGAAACCGGCCGTTGGTCCCGTTTCATCGTGAAATTGCCCCTCGAGCCGCCCGAGACGCCCCGGCCCGATCCGGTTTCCCTGCATAGCTGACCGCTTCAGTGCTTGCCACTGGGTTCGCGCCGGTCGATATTTACCCCTGATGACAGGCATCTGCTATTCCCCGTACCACGGCGAGGCCATGGAACATCCGCTGCACAATCCGGTGCATACCTTTTTCATTCCCGTCATGGGAACAGGGTTCACCATCGACACGCCCCTGAAGGTGGCGCGCTACGGCATTTCGTCGGTGGTGTCGCTGGTGGACGACGTGCTCATAGAGCAGATGCGCGAAAAGGTCGCCCAGACCGCCGGTCGGGCCTACGCCGCCATCGGTGACCGGGAAGACGACGCCCGCGCCCGCCGCATCACCGCCTACCTGAATCTGGTGAACGAACTGGTCCAGGAACAGCTGGAACGCCTGCGTACTTCGGCCTTCACCGCAGGCAGTGAGATCACGCGTTACTACGAGATGCTGCCGCCCTCGCCCCTGCGCAGCCTCTACGACAAGATGCTTGCCGCTGGTGACCCGGAGGTCCGTGGGAAACTGCAGCAGACCCTGCGCGAGCGCATCAGGCCCGGCGGCATCGACGTCAACATCATGACCAAGCTGGACCGGTTGAGGGCCATGCGCGGCGAGGAGCCCCTGGCCGAGTCGTCCGACGCCATGACCGCCCTGCGGGGCTACGCCCAGAGCAAGCTGACTTCGTCGGTGGTGCTCTCGGCGGGGCTGAACCGCAAACTCTTCAATTACCTGCGGGAGTTCGCCGATTTCCTGCCGGACGCCAAGGGCATCATGGCCAAGCGTATCGTGCTGAAGGTGAGCGATTTCCGCTCGGCACGGATACAGGGCACCCTGTTGGCGCGACTGGGACTGTGGGTCTCGGAGTTCCGCGTCGAGTCGGGCCTGAACTGCGGTGGCCACGCCTTCGGCGGTGCCGGTACCCTGATGGGACCCATCCTCGAGGATTTCCATCGCGAGCGGGACGAACTGACGCACAAGTTGTACGCCTGCTGGTGCGAGGGCCTGAAGCATACGGGCCACACGGCCCCCGACACACCTCCCGAAGTGCGCGTCACCGTCCAGGGCGGCATCGGTACCGCCGAGGAAAACGCCTTGCTGCGCGATCGGTACCATGTCGACGGCATGGGTTGGGCCAGCCCCTTCCTGCTGGTGCCCGACGTGGTGAACATCGATGCCGAGCACCTGGCCAAGATCCGCGCCGCCGGTGAGGACGATGGCCACCTGAGCGACGCCTCGCCCCTGGGCGTGCCTTTCTGGTGCCTGAAGGAATCGGCCAGCGAGACCACGCGCCGCGAGCGTATCGCCGACGGCAAACCGGGCAGCGCCTGTCCCAAGGGTTTCCTGGTGGCCAATACCGAGTTTACCGACGTGCCCATCTGTACAGCCAGTCGCGCTTACCAGCGCCGCAAGCTGCAGGATCTGGACGGGCAGACACTGACCGATCTGGAACGCCTGGACGCCACCGAACACGTCACGGCCAAGGCCTGTATCTGCCACGACCTGGCGGGCGCGGCCACCTCTTCCCTGGGCATCGATCCCAACGCCCACACCGCGGTGTGCTGCGGTCCCAATACGGTGTACTTCTCCAAGGTGGCGCAGCTCAGGGAGATGGTCGACCACATCTACGGGCGCATACGCCTGCCCCTGGCCGAGAACCGTCCCCACATGTTCCTGAATGAATTGTCCCTGCACGTGGAACGATTGCGTACGGAACTGGACCGGCGTCGGGACGGGTTGCCGACCACCGGGATGCCGAATCCGGGCAAGGTGCGGGACGAGTTGATGACTGGCATCCAGCACTACCGGAAGCTGGCGGCAACGGCCTTCAACAACGGCAAGGCGAGTTTCCAGCAGCGACTGGAATCACTGGGCAACGACCTGGAAAAACTTCGTCCGTAGTGCTCTGTCAACTCTCGTCGAGCATGGCCAGGATCTCGGCCGTCTTCGCCTCCATCAACGCCCGATCCCCCCGCGATTCCACGTTCAACCTGATCACCGGCTCGGTGTTGCTCATGCGCAGGTTGAAACGCCACTGCCCCATGTCCAACGACAGTCCGTCGGTCCGATCGATACCCGTCGCGTCGGGTGCGTAGCGTTCCTCCACCGCCGCCAAAGCGGCCTGGGGATCGTCCAGGCGCCGGTTGATCTCGCCGCTGGCCGGGAATTCCTCCTGCATGGCGCTGACCAGCTCGGACAGCTTGCGCCCGCTGCGGGACATCTCCTGCCAGACCAGCAGCCAGGGCAACATGCCGCTGTCACAGTAGGCAAACTCGCGGAAGTAGTGATGGGCCGACATCTCGCCGCCGTACACCGCGTCCTCGCTGCGCATGCGCTCCTTCATGAAGGCGTGGCCGGTCTTGTTCATTACCGGTCGGCCACCGGCGGCGGTGACCATCTGCACCGTGTTCCAGGTCAGACGCGGGTCGTGGACGATATTCGCGCCGGGGCTGCGCCGCAGGCTGGCCAAGGCCAGCAGTCCCACCAGGTAGTAGCCCTCGATGAAGGCACCGGTCTCGTCGAAGAAGAAGCAGCGGTCGAAGTCGCCGTCCCAGGCCAGGCCCAGATCCGCGCCGTGGGCCCGCACGGCATCGGTGGTGGCGCTGCGGTTCTCCGGCAGCAGGGGGTTGGGTATGCCGTGGGGGAAGGTGCCGTCAGGCTCGTCGTACAGGTGGATGAACTCGCCGGGCAGGAGCTCGGCCAGGGCGCGCACCACCGGCCCCGCGCAACCGTTGCCGCCGTTGGCCACAATCTTCAGGGGTTTCAAAGCGGCCGTGTCCACCAGTCCCAGCATGTCGCCCACATAGGCATCCAGCACGTCGGCGTGTTCCACGCTGCCGGGTCGGTCGG
>QNDV01000478.1 GCA_003646045.1 bacterium | reverse complement strand
TCTGCCGACCGGCGGTATCATCCCACCGCAGGCGGCAAACATACAGGCCACTGACCAGACCCGGCAACCGTATGATCTGCTCGTTGATGGTTCCGGCGGTAACGTCTATGCGCTGCCGCATCACTACTTCACCCTCGAGGTCGAGGATCATGAAATCCGCCGCCGCCCCGCCACTACTGAAAAACCGGACTGTCAGGTCGTCCGAGCGCAGGGGATTGGGATAGATGACGGGATTGCCGGCTTCGGCCATTACCGGCGCTGCCGCTGCCAGATGGGTCGCCGGACCCGCCGGACCACGCCGGTCAGCGGTGCCAGACGGCCCTTGCCACTCGCTGGTATGCAAGGCGGCCACCGGTGCCATTCGGAAGGCGGTGAGCCGGCCCGGTACCGGGCGCGCGGGCATGGACTCTTCAGCATACCCACCACCCGAGAGAAGCCACAGCACGCGGTCGCCCACAGGGTCATCACCTGGGGCTACGGCAAGCCCCGCCGTGGCACGGTCACCGAAACGGAACGGGTATCCGTCCAGGCGCTCGCCAGTCGGACCCAGTTGGAACAGGTGACCACCGTCGGTGGCGAAAATCACCTCGTTGGCCCCGTCGCCATCACTGTCCGCCACCACCACCGGCCCCGCCACCCTGGTGCTGTCCGCCAGGGGAAAAAGATCAAAGAGCGGTTTGGGATAGCCTCGCACCGCGGACCCGTCGCCTCGCCACGCCAGTATCCGCGTTGCCGTGGCCAGGATCACGTCGTTGGCGCCATCGCCATCCAGATCAGCCACTGCCGGCTCGGCCACCAGGGGCGCCTCGGCCGGGTAGAGACCCTCAAGGGGCGTGCCGGCCATGGACCAGCACCCCAACAATCCGCGGTCATCCCACACCGCATAGACATCGTCGACGACCGCGGTACGAATCATACCTTCGGGCGCAACAGGCCAAGCCGTGGCCTGGGCCACCGTCAGTCCACCGTCACTAACGCCGACCCGGAACCAACCGGCGTCTGTAGCGACCAGTACATCATCCTAGGGAGTATTGCCCGGGACGGGGCGCAGCGCATCGGCGAAACCGGTGACCGGCCCCAGGCCCTCGTTGGACAGTTCCAGCCAGGGTCCCGTGGGTGCGCCATCCGCCAGGGTTGCCGCGTCGATCCGGTCCGTACCGCCAGCCCACAGGGTCGCGCGCAGTACGCCGTCCTCGTCCGCCAGCACCGTAGGCGCAAGTCGCACGGGTTCGCCGGTATCGCGCGACCAGAGTGACGCCGGGAGGCCTGCCGTCGGCAGACTCCACAGGGACACGACACCGGCTCCGTCCCCCACCAGCAGGCGCCCCGAGCCGTCCGCCTCGCTCCAGGCCGCCGGCGACCCTGTCAGGGGTCCGTCCAACTCGGCAAACTGGGCGGTGGGACGGCCGGCTTCATCGATAAAGGCGCCATTGATCCAGCGTGCGGTTCCGTTCTGCCTGAGACTGTGCAGCCCCGTGCGCCAGGATGCGGCGTCCCAACCGTCGGGGGCCGTGTCGGCAAAGACGAGTACCGAGCGCGGCTCGCCGCCGGCCAGGGGGTCATCCACTTCGACGGGGGTCAGGGTCCGGCCGGACAGGGAACGTTGGAGTACGGCTCCCGGCGGGGCCGTGACACGGGTCGTATCGATCGGTGGCGCCGTCCAGGGGAACTTCCGCAAGGCCCCGTCCACCGTGGCACTGAAACGCAACACGGCGGGATTGTGCCCCTCGTTGCGTACCTCGCTGAGCGAGAGCCCCGACCAGGACCGGTCATAGCAACGGCTGTGGGGCATGCCCTCGGTATAGAGATCATTGAAGCCGTTGTAGAATCCGGTGTCGCCCTCGCGCCCTCCGAAGGGATCCAGCGCGGAACCGTACCAGCCGATGACGTAGGCGTTGACCACGCCTATATCCTGGATCCCGTCGGCCTCCACCAGCCGCAGCCCGTCACCGTCGATGTTGATCTCGTTGCTCGGCAGCCCCCGGGCGATGCGATCGTTGTTCACATGCCAGCACAGCATACCCCCCGCCGGCAGGAAATAGTCGTACATCCCGGTATTGACCCAGTTGCCCAGACGTTCTCCCGCCAGGTGGGTGATGACACCCGTGGCCTCCACCCTCTCGAGGGCGATCTGGTTGTAGGGCATTTCGTCGGCACCGGTGGGCACCCAGCGATTCTCCAGCAGGAACCAGTCACGGGGTGACAAGCCACCGGCCACGGCCTGGGGATACTTCTCCTGGAAGCCCCGGTTCACCGTGCGATAGAGCTGATACTGGTCCGCCGGCACCTGCACCGCCGGCAGGCGCATATCGGTGTCCTCACTGGTGACCTCACCCATGCGCAGCCAGCCCAGGAACCACTTGTTCCACGCTCCCAGCGACGGTGGCAGGACACCGGTGGCCACGGAGCGGATGGTATCGCCCTGGGTATTGATGAACCCCAGGGGCACGGGCAGGTTGGTGCCCGAATCCATGAGGTCCCAGATTCCCACCGAGGGCAAGCCGTTGTCCGTGGCATAGACGTCGGGCAGCCCCAGCGAATGGCCGAATTCGTGGTACAAGGCAGCGGCAATACTGCCGGCCCAACCGTCCTGGTTCGTAGTCTCCGGAATCAGGGAGCACTCGCTCAGGGCCCCGGGTTCGTTGGTGATCGAATCGATACTCGTCAAGTCCTGCGGCTCGCCCAGGGTGATGAAGAACGTCGGCAGATCGTTGGGCGAATCCCCGTTGACGTCGCTCTGCCAGTCGCTGCCCGCGTGGACGAATATGATGTAGGTCAGGTCGTTGTCATCGTCGTAATCGGCCAACAGGGGCACCGACGGATCCGACGCGTGGTCTGCCTGGGTACCCTCGTCCGCGGCAACCATCACCGCACGGATATAGCGCTCGATGTTGCCTGGTGTCTCGAGGATCTCGTCCGTGTTCCAGGCACCTCGTTTGCCGGGTCCGAAATCGGCGATATCGGAAAGGGTGTACCAGCGATCCTCCTCACGAGGCAGTACCGTACCCTCTATATGCAGTCGCCCTCCCGACTGGTA
>QNDV01000477.1 GCA_003646045.1 bacterium | reverse complement strand
TGAGTTGTCGACGCTCGCAATCGCCTGTACTTCGCCGTGGTCCGCCTCTCGGGTGCCCGGATTGTCGGGCAGCAGTTGCCACGCGCCGACAGCCAGCACCAGCACCGCCGCCGCAGCCGCGGCCCGCCACCAGACAGTGCGAGGGCGGCGATAACCAGCCTCTTCCCGTCTGTCGATGGCCTCGTCGATACCCGGCCACAGATCGCGAGCCGGCGCGGTACCATCGTCCCGCAGGCGGTTCGTCAACCTGGCCAGGCGTGGATCCCGTTCACGCTCCATGGGCAGCCTCCCTTCCTTCCTCCAGGATAAGTCTCAGCAATTGACGGGCACGGTGCAGATGGGCTTTCGACGTACCTGTCGCGATGCCTATCATCTGGCCGATTTCCCGATGGGTGTAGCCCTCCACGTCGTACAGCACATAGACGGTGCGCGCACCCCGGGGCAACCTGGCGATTGCTCGTTCCAGATCCACCGCGGTCAACAGGGACACGATGCCATCACCGCCATGGGATGCCGTGGCGGAAGGCGGAGTAGCTGCCTTGGCTTCCATCGCCAGCTGCTCCGCCAGCCGATCGCCCCGCTTCTCGCGACGCAACCGGTCCCGCCACAGATTCAACGCAACCCGCCCCAGCCAGCCCCCCAGGCTACCCTGGCCCTTGTAGCCGGCCAGCGCGAACCACGCCCGCACGAAGGTATCCTGGGTCAGTATATCCGCCTCTCCCTGATCGGCGGTCAGGCGCAGGCACAAGCCGTGGATACGATTGACGTAACGCCGGTAGAGCTGCTCGAAGGCCTGGCGATCACCTGCCACACTACGCGCAACAAGGGTCTGATCCTGCGGATCCTCCGTGTTGGCGATATTGCCGTTGTGAGTGGTGAGGAAGCCTGGCCCTATCACTGTCGCCTGCCTTTTTCCGCCGGTGGCGGTCGCGGGGAATCGGTTCTTTATTAGGACGCCGGTGGCCCCTAGATGGGTTTAGTCCGAATCCTCATCCTCGGCAATCAGCATCATCAGGCATTTGGCCGCCCGCCACATTTTTTAATTTGACATCGGTAATCATTACTGATTAATTGGCCCCCAGACGGCAGACTGTAGAGTGCCGCCGGAAGGAATTATGACCATGCCAGTCGGAAAGCGCCGGCGCAACACACCCCAGCGCCAGACCATTCTCAAGCAGCTGCGGGCCAGCCTGACCCATCCCACCGCTGCCGAGATCTACGCGGATGTGCGCGGGCAGTTGCCCCGCATCAGCCTGGGCACGGTCTATCGCAATCTGGACGTGCTGCAGGCCGACGGCTTGATCCGCCGCATGGACAGCACCGGCGGCGACACCCGGTACGACGCCTGCCTCGACCCCCACGGCCACGTCCGCTGCACCGGCTGCGGCATGGTACGTGATCTGCCCGGCGACGCCCCCGCACCGAGCGGCGGTCCGGCCCCGGGACAGGAAGTGGAGGGCATCGCCGTCGATAGCTACCGGCTTGAATACCTCGGCGTGTGCCGCACATGTCGCGACAGGGGATGAACGCCGACCGACAGGCCGGCACATCGATAGATGCCTTGATTAGGAAAGCGTGGTTTTCCGCGCACAGGACAGAAACCAGTCAATAAGGAGAAGGTCTGATGGACAACATGGACTTCGATTTCGTGCCCGTGCCCCTGGTCTCCACCGAGGCCCCCGACTTCACCGCCACCGCCGTGATGCCGGACAACAGTTTCAAGAACGACTTCAAGCTGTCCGACTACCGGGGCAAGTACGTGGTGTTGTTCTTCTACCCCCTGGACTTCACGTTCGTGTGCCCGTCGGAGATCATCGCCTTCGACAAGCAGCTCGAGGATTTCAAGAGCCGCGGCGTCGAAGTGGTTGGCGTGTCCACCGACAGCCACTTCAGCCACTGGGCCTGGAAGAACACTGAGCCCAACAACGGCGGCATCGGCAATATCCAGTACCCCCTGGTAGCCGACTTCCAGAAGGTCATCAGCCAGGACTACGGCCTGCTGCTTGAGGGTGGCATGGCCCTGCGCGGCACCTTCCTCATCGACAAGGACGGCGTGGTGCAGCACAGCACCATCAACAACCTGGGCCTCGGTCGCAACATCGACGAGATGCTGCGCATGGTGGATGCCCTGCAGCACCTCGAGGAGCATGGCGAAGTCTGCCCGGCCAACTGGACCAAGGGCGACACGGCCATGAAGCCCACCGCCGAGGGCGTGGCCGACTACCTGGGCAAGAACGCCTAGTACCAACACGACCGTCGCACGGATAGGCCCGCTTCCTTAGGGGAGCGGGCTTCCGCTTGGGTGGAACCCGCCGACGCTGTTAGTATTGTGGTTCCATGACACGCCACCGAAGGAGATCCTGTAATGAGAATCCTGTTGGGTACCCTGATGCTGATCCTGCTCGCCGGATGCGGCGGGTCAAAGGAATCCGCCGACGATCCCGAAGCGACCGTCGATCCACTGGAGGGCTCGTCCTGGCAATTGCTGTTCGTGCGCAAATCCGCCGTTCCGGATGGCGTGACCATCACCGCCCAGTTTACCGAAGGCAGGATAACCGGTCGGGCCGGCTGCAACCGCTACTTCGCGGACTACAGCTTCAACGAAGGCGTCCTTGAGATCGGGCCCGTGGGCACCACCAAGATGATGTGCCCCGAGGAAGTCATGGTCTGGGAGACCGAGTTCGTGAACTCCCTCGAGTCCGCGGTACGGTATCAGTTCGATGGCGACCGGTTGCTGATCATCCGTGAGGACGGCGAGCACCTGACCTTCGACCCCGCCACGCCCGGTACCTGACGTGGCCCACGTACTGATCGTGGGTGCGGGCTACGTCGGCCTGCGCCTGGCTGAGTTGCTGGTTATGTCCGGACATCGCGTGACGGCGTTGCGGCGCATACCCCCGACAACCCCGGACGGTGTGCACTGGCTGACCGCAGATGTTCTGGAGCCCGCGACCCTGACCGACCTGCCCGACGATCTGGACGCCGTGGTCAGCACCCTGGCACCGACTGAACGCAGCGAGCAGGCCTACCGCCACATCT
>QNDV01000476.1 GCA_003646045.1 bacterium | reverse complement strand
TGCGCCCGGTGACCGGAACCGACATTGATGCTGATATATGATTTCTCATGCTCATTCTGAGCCAGGATCGGCACGATATCCGGTGCGGCATAGAAGCGCCGTACATCAGTAGCGGTGGGGCCGCTCACATCGGCTGCGCCCAGCGTCGCCAGTAACCCGCCACCGACGAGTTCGTCGGCATTCGGTGCGCCATTGAAGACATCAAATCGCCAGATGCGTCCACCCATATCGGTGGCGTAGATCCGGTCGACAAAGCCGTTGCCGGTCATGTCGAGACCCTTCACCGGAGCGGGAATGGAATGCTTCATGGTGGCATTGGCATCGGCATTGCTCGACATATTCAACACCAGGTTGTGCTCGCTATTAGCGCCCGCACTCCAGACAACATCACCGGTTTCAAGGTTGATCATGTAGACCGCGTTACCAACCGTGTCTTCGAAGTAACCGTTGGCGTCCTGATTGTCGTCATAGCCGCCGCCAATCAATACGACATGCTTCTCGGGACCTGGTGGCAAGCCATCATTGATTTCGACCTTGAAGACCGATGGCGCAGACCAGCTCTGACCGAGATCATCCAGGGCCGGAAAGGCGGGATTGCTGCCAGGACCGATCACCCACATCAGTTGCGGATCGTCGCGATGCGTCACATCGAGAGCGAATAGCGAATCACCACCGCGGCGCATGCCGAAAATCAGAATTGCCCTTTCGGTACTCGGATTGATGCCCGGGATATAGTCGTTATTCATGATGTACGCTGTAATGGGTCCATCGAGACCGTAACTGACGTTGGTGCGTTCCTCATCGCGATACAGCCCGTAGATCCGATCGAGCAGCTGATGCGGGATGAATGACCATTCCTCAATACCGGTACGCGAATTAATTGCGTGCAGGTAACCGTCATTGGTCGCCGTGAATACCAGTGCATCCGGATCATCCTCGGTGCCGCCGTAGATCATCGTCACCGGCGATACATGCAGGGGCGCGCCGATCATGTTGCGGTCATCATCAGATGCGTCATCATCGTCGTCGTCAAAGCTATCCTTGCCCCGCGCCCATTCGATAACATCGGCGCGCAGAGCCGCATCGTTCGGGTAGTCATTGATGCCCAGCTCGGCGGAACTGACAGCCGAAATTACGCTGAGATCGTTCGATCCGTCGTTCAGATCGATATTCAGCGTGCCGCCCAGGTTTGTATAGACCTTGCGTGACTGCCATGTCGGCAGGTTCTCGGCCGCACCGCCCAAGTCAACATCATCGCCGTCCGGCGCCACAGACCAGTAACTGTGTGCCGCCGGATTCGTCGAAAAGAATCCGGTGCCCGGGTCTACGGCCTGCGTGCCGCCAACACCGGTCAGCTGGCCGTTGATCAGCCGGTACTTCTTCAGGTTACCTGACCAGTGCATCCGGTTGCTCGGCTCAAAGACAGAAACAAAGACGTCGTTAAGGCTCTGCATCCGGTTGAATGCATTGACCGGAACCGACGGCGCCGTGAAAGTCGTCGACTCATCGAAAATATTGAGAATGATCTGCGTCAGCGCAAACTGCAGGCTCGAGGTATCCGTGGCGAGCACGTGCTGACCGGTACTCGCGTCTGCGGCGCTATCCAGGAGCGGCAGGTCTATGTCAAAACCGATGAAATGCGTGATGACATCCTGAGCGCCATCCAGATTGCTCATATCGTGATTTTTCAGGTAACCGGCCATCTCATCGAGCCAATTGCCCGAACATGAAACCTGCCCCGTCGCTGCCTGGAATCCAGGCAGGTTCGCTATCTTGTTGTTGCCACCTGAATCCTGTGTCGGAGCGCCATCCGTCAGCATGACAATGAAGTTCTTCTGACAGGTGAACTCAATCGGCGAAGCATAGTTTGCCGAAGTTATATTGTTAGGGTCGCGCGAATTCGCGACGCTGAGCTGGCTCGAATCCACGTTGCCATAGTCGACTGCGCGACCGGCATAGTACTGGCCCGCCTCATACAGCGTCTCTGACAGCGGAGTCCAGCCCGCATGATTCATGCTGTCGATCGCCGTCTTGATGCTGGCACGCGCCGTATCGATCGGTGCAATCTCATGCAAAACCGGTCCGCCCTGCGAATGGTTAAACCGCATCAGGCCGACATTGATATCGGTCAGTCCGTCAAGAAGATTCTTGGTGGCGTCCTGTACGACCTCGAGGCGGCTTTTTATGACGGTACCGGCGCCGTTCTTCCAGTTCAGATAGTTGCCGTCATAGAGCTTATACTGGTTATTCCAGATAATATTCTGACTGGCAGCCCAGGGACCGTTTACACCATTCGCAACGAACGGTTTGCCCGGATCGACTTCATTACCGTTCGTCCCCTTGCCATGTACACCGGCATCGGCCTCACAATCAACTTTACGATTGGGCTTGTTCTCATTGAGTTTGACCCACTTGGTATTGCCTGATTTCCAGGCTGCAAAGTTGCCCTGATATATGCCGTCATTAACCAGATTTGTATTCGGATTCGTCAGCGACGCAGCACAATGATTTTTTGTTTTCGGAAACCATTTCTGGCTGCTGCTGGCCGGTTCGCCGCCGAACTGTGACCAGTAGATGACATCCGGGTCGTAGCCGACATCAGTCCATGTGACAGTCGAATCCCACGCTTCCTGCGTAACGACATTCGCACTCATGCTGCCGGATGTATCGATGATAAACAATACATTCGGGTCAGCTGTAACCTGGTTGCTGGTGGCCGCATTCGGATCCGGAAAAAACAGCTCCGTATCATCCGCGTAGCCAGAAGGCACGGATCCGAGAGCGATTGCCGTTCCGACCGTGATGCAGAATATTCGTTTGCAATAATTCATCATTGCTCTATACCTCTCTCTTACTTATCCGTCGCTTGATGCAAGCTCAGGACAATTCGTGTAACCACATCCGAATTCGGCACATGGAACACATAAATTAATTCATATTGGCCGCTGCCGACCGCCTGGCGCAGATCGGCCAGCGGTACGGTTTTGGTGCTGTCGTCTCCGATGTAATACGTCGTTTCGTAATTGACCGTCCAGATGG
>QNDV01000475.1 GCA_003646045.1 bacterium | reverse complement strand
TTGCACGAGACCATGCCGTAATCCGCGGAACGCAGCCAAATGTCCTCGGCGGGGAAGTTGGCGAGGGGTCGGTCGAAACCATCGTGAATAGTCAGACTGATGGTTGCATCCACGGTATTGCCGGTCCCGAACTCGAACGCTTCGGAAAACGAATGCCCCGTGCCGTCGGGCAGATTGTAGAGGGACAGGGGCCCGGTGCCTTCATGAGCCCAGGTGACTTCGGCATACCAACCGGGGCCGACGCCCTGGGAGGTTGCTGCAGCGTGTTGTCCGAGGGCACCGAGAGCCAAAGAGCAGGCAACGATGAGGACTTGCGACCGACGGTTCATGGGATTGCCTCCCTGATCATGGACGGTAATGTGGTCGCAGGGGACAACAGGAAAACTGCCGCGCGTGTCCGTCGGCATGCGGTTTGCGACCGTATCCCATGGGCACTGAACAACCAGGGTCAAGTTAAGGGAGCCGGGCAAAAAATGCCAGAAGTCGAAGGCCGATATGCCGGGGGCGGGCCTTGCCCACAGCCGCGGCCATAAGGGACTCCGGCTATTCGTAGCCGTGCAGTCCCCGCTGCGACTCCAGGTAGAGGGCGTAGGTGCCCAGCCAATGGCCGCCTGCATAGTGCTCGCCCGTGACGGCGTCCAGGCCGGCCTTGCGGTGTGCGGCCGCGGCGCTGGCCAAGGCGGCCTGGCGCGGGTCGTCTGGCGACAGGCCTGTCGCGATACCCTCCAGCATCCAGGTCCGCGACAGGTTCACTCCGTCCAGGTGGGCCAGCTTGCCGTCACTGCGGTCGGTGACCACCGCCACCGGCAGCCAGTCTCCGTCACCATCGGTGGCGATCTCCGGCAGGAAGTCCCCCAGCCAGACGGCGAATTCTGCTGCCGACAGCACCCGTCGCATGAAGTCGGCCTCGGACAGGGCGGGCGAAAGGAAATCCTGCCCCGAGGGCTCGAAGGCCAGCACGGCTGCCGGATCATCGGTGTAGAGGCGCCGGCCGGTATCGGCCACGAGCAGTTCGAGATCCTGACGTCCAGTGGTGCGGGCATAGTCGAGCACGAGGCCGAACGCGAAAGCGGTCTGACTATGCTCACCGGTACGGATCGGATAGGCCAGCTTGGGCAACCAGGTGACCAGGCGGGTAACGCATGCTTCCTCGAGGGGGTGCAGGGCATCGGCCCAGCGGCGGGCATCGGGGTCGTCCCACTCTCGCAACTCGGCTGCGAGCTGTAGCAGCCAGGCCAGCCCGTAGGGTCGCTCCCAGGAGGCTCGTCCCTCGGCCAGGAGGTAGGCGGTCTCGGTGGCAATGCGGTCGGAAGTCAGATGGTCGTCCAGCAACGCGCGCGCCTCGGCGCTCAGTTCGTGTACCGGAAAGAGCCGGGCAAAGCGTGCCAGCAGCCAGTGCCCATGCACCGAACTGTGCCAGTCGAAACAGCCATAGAAGGCCGGATGAAGCGATCGCGGGGTGCCCTGGTCGGCATCCGACTGCATGACATGGCCGATCTTGTTGGGATACTCCTGAGCGGCGCAGTCCAGGGCCAGGCGTACGAAGGGGGCGGCCTGGTCGGGAGTCAGGGCGTGGGTCGGCGATGTCAGGACCACGCCGGTCAGGATCAGGATGGTGATGATGATGATACGGCGCATGAGATCCGCCTCCGTAAGGGGGCCAGGGGTATTGTGCGACGCTTACGTTCGACCAACGGTTCAGAAACGTCCCACCACGGTGAGGCCGCCCATGGTTGGTACCAATCGCCACGCGTTTTCATCCCGCCGACCGTCCCTGGCCACCGTCCGACCGATGATCCAGCCGATGGTCGCACCGGCGACCACATCCGACGCGTAGTGCTTCATATCCTCCATCCGCCCCAGCGCCGTCAATACGCCGAGTCCCACGGTGATACCGCCGGCCCAGCCACCGTACCTGCGTGTGACGACACCAGCGGTGGAGAACGCCGCTGCGGTGTGTCCCGAGGGAAAGGAGAGGTCGTCGCCGTTCGGTCGGGTCCGGTTCACGGTGTGCTTGATCACGCCGGTGAAGCTGTAGGTCAGCAGCAGGCTCCGCGACAGGTCGTAGCCCAGCCCGCCCACCTCGTCATTGTCAGCCAGCCCACCGTAGATCCAGGTACCCAGAGCCAGCGGCACCTGCACCCGGGCATCGCCCCAGATGTTGCCGAAATCCACGATGGGGTCCAGGAAATTGTCGTCCAGCGCCCGCCGCGCTCCCGCGGGATCCTCAAGTTCATGGGCGATGATGGTCAGCGCCGTGCCCCCGAGCAGCCACCAGGCGTTTTCGGTCGACGGCAGGGCGCCGAGGTCCTCCAGCAGATCACCGGGCAGATCGTCCAGACCGGTATCACCGGCCAGGCTGGTGGTGGCCGGCAGGGTCAGCGTCAGTGTCAGTGTCAGCAATGCGGGAATGCTCAGCCTGTTCAATTAAAATCCTGTCGTGGGTGGCCGTGCTCCACAGGGCGAGGGGTCCAGGGACTCTCAACCATTCTACAGTCAGGTCCCGGGAAAGCGCCAATCTGATTCTTTGCCATCAGGGGGGTGACAAGTAATTCGATCGTCTTTATCATGCCTGACGTTCCCATTGCGATCCCCAGTCCAAGGAGTCCACCGATGATCGTGGGAGTGTTGCGGGAGATGGCCGCCGGCGAGCGCCGTGTAGCCCTGGTTCCGGCCTCGGTGCCGTTCCTCGCCAAGAGCGGTCTGGAAGTGGTGGTGGAGTCCGGAGCGGGCGAGGCCGCCGGCTATCCGGACAACGTCTACACCGAGAAGGGTGCCCGCCTGGCCGACCGCGCCGCGGTGCTGGGCGAGGCGCAGGTCCTGGTACAGGTCACCGGCCCCGGCGCCGTGCCCGGCGCCGAACTGAACAGCCTCAGGAAGGGCCTGGTACTCATCGGCATGCAGGACCCCCTGGGTAATCCAGAAGGCACCAGCGCCATGGCCGATGCCGGCCTGACGGGTTTTTCCCTGGAGATGGTGCCTCGCATCACCCGGGCCCAGAGCATGGATGTACTCAGTTCCATGGCCACGGTCGCGGGTTA
>QNDV01000474.1 GCA_003646045.1 bacterium | reverse complement strand
GCGCCAACAAGGAAGGCGAACTGATCATCGGGGATGCGCGGCTGCAGGCCAAGCGGATCCTGGAGGAGTGCCGGGTGCGCACCGAGGAACTGCGCAGCGAACTGAACGGACTGCGCAAGGAGAAGGAAACCTACCTGGCGCGTTTCAAATCCCTGGCCGAGACCCAGATCCAGTTCGTGGAGAGCCACCGCAGCGACTTCGACGATCTGGACCGGCGTCTAATCGACATGGTGGACACGGCCATCGCGGGCGTAGGCGCCCATGCGGCCCCCTCAGCGGCGGAACTGACTTCCGTGCCGACGGCAGTTCCCACGGCCCCGGCACCCATTGCGAACCTGTCCGTGCCCAGGGCTCCGGCCTGGATGAACGAGGCCATACCGGCTGCGGGAACGGCCCCGGCTGCCGCGGCCCCGGCCCCGGTCCATAACGAGGTCGACCAGTGGCGCGACTACAATCCTGATGAATCCGCTGCTTCCGCCTCGGCCCAGGCAGCTACTGCGGTCCAGGCGGCGACTGTCGTCGAGAGTCCCATGGCGCCCATTCCGACCACTGAACCGGTGCAGGATTCGCATACCCCGGCGGCGACGCCCTGGTCCAACCGCAGCTGGGACAACCAGGACACCACCAATGAGGCCGATGCGGTGTCCGAACCGAGGGTGACCGACGCCGATCTGGCGGTAATGGGAATTGCCGTACCGGCGAGTGACTCCGTCGACGGCACGGAGGAAGCTGTGGCAACCCTCGTGGAGACGGCCGCCGAAAAGGCAAATGCCGAAACTGTGCCGCCCTGGGGTAGTTGAACACCTAATCAGAGTATTCCCCGATGCGGGGAACGGCCGATCGGGCGGCCGTTCCCCGCTTTTTCCTTGGTCCCTTCCCGGGGTCATGTTAATTTGTGCCACCCTCGAAACGCGACTGGGGCAATCAATGGGAAAGGACCGCCATGAGCGCACTTTGGGACAGGATCGAAGAGTCGACTGCCTTCATCAGGTCCCGCACCGACTTCGAGCCCGAAATCGGCCTGATCCTGGGTACCGGCCTGGGGGAACTGGGCGAGAAGATAGAAGCCGTTTGCACCATACCCTACGGGGATGTACCACATTTCGTGGAGTCCACCGCCACCAGCCACGATGGCCAGCTGGTCCTGGGCACCCTGGGTGGCCGCCGGATCGTGGCCATGCAGGGGCGGGTCCATTTCTACGAAGGCTACAGCATGGAGGAGATCACCCTGCCGGTGCGGGTGATGAAGGCCCTGGGCTGCTCCGCCCTGCTGGTAAGCAACGCGGTGGGCGGGATGAGTCCGCGCCTTGGCCCCGGTGACATCACGTTGGTTACCGACCATATCAACCTGATGGGGGACAATCCGCTGGTCGGCCCCAACGACGATCGCCTCGGCGTGCGTTTTCCAGACATGAGCGAACCGTGGAACCGGGACTTCATGGCGACCATGGAGCAGACGGCGCTGGACCTGGGAATTCCTCTCAAACCCGCAGTCTATGTGGCGGTGGCCGGCCCGAACCTGGAAACCGCTGCCGAGTACCGCTTCCTGCGGACCATCGGCGCCGACACCGTCGGCATGTCCACGGTGCCCGAATGTCTGGTGGCTGTACACGGTGGCATGAAAGTGGTGGGTCTGTCCGTGGTGACGGACGCCTGCTTCCCTGATAATTTGCATCCGGCCAACGTGGAAGCGATTATCCGGGTCGCCAATGAAGCCCAGCCGCGCCTCGAAGCACTGGTAACCGGCTTCCTCGAGCGAGCTGTCATCTGAGTCCGGACCAAGGCTCCGGCCGCTACGTCCCGGGAGGGATCCGAGCATCATGACCGACCAACGCGCCGCCGATCCGATCTATCCCGGGCTTGCCCGGCGGTTTCATGACGCGGGTTCCGAGGAATTGATCTCGGCCTTCTGGCGTGCGCACCATGTCTTCGACCGCAGCATCAGCCAGCGGGAGGGCAGCCCCGACTGGGTCTTCTACGAGGGCCCGCCCACGGCCAACGGCATGCCGGGCGTACACCATGTCATGGCACGCCTCTGCAAGGACATCATGTGCCGGTTCAAGACCATGACCGGCCACCGGGTGGTGCGCAAGGCGGGCTGGGACACCCACGGCCTGCCGGTGGAGCGCAGTGTCGAGAAGACCCTGGGTATCCAGGGCGCCCGGGCCATCAAGGAATTCGGCCTGAGACCCTTCAATGAGCAGTGCCGCGAGAGCGTCTGGACCTGCAAGGGCGACTGGGACGCCTTCACCGAGAAGCTGGGCTACTGGGTCGACCTCGATGACCCGTATATCACCTACGACAACAACTACATCGAAACGGTCTGGTGGATCCTGAGCCGCTTCCACGCCGAAGACATGCTCTACAAGGGACACAAGGTTGTGCCCTATTGTCCGGTGTGCGCCACGCCCATCAGTGCCAATGAAATGGCGAACAGCTACCGCAAGGTCAACGACCCGAGCATCTACGTGAAGCTCAAGGCCAGTGATGCTGACGAATACTTCCTGACCTGGACCACGACGCCGTGGACTCTGCCTTCGAATGTGGCTTTGGCCATTGGCAAGGACTTCGACTATGTGCGCGTTCGTCACGGCGGTGAAATCTTCATCATGGCCGAGGCGCGCCTCGGCCTGCTGAGCGAATTGCCCGACGCCGAGGAAGGTGCCGAACCGGAAGTGCTCGAAACATTCAAGGGCAGCGAACTGATCGGGCGCAGCTATGAGCAGTTGATCCCCTTCGTCAAACCGGAAGCGGGTAAGCGCGCTTTTGTGGTCGTGGAAGCAGACTTCGTGACCCTCGACTCGGGCACCGGTATCGTGCACATGGCACCGGCTTTTGGTGAAGACGATTACCAGGTCGGCCGCCGCGAAAACCTCAGTTTCTTCCGCCCGGTCGACGCCAACGGCGAGTTTACCGCCGAGGTTGAACCGTGGGCCGGCCTGCATGTGAAAAAGGCCGACCGCCAGATCATCAAACATCTGGCCGCGGCAGGACAGTTGCTCAAGGAAGAAAGTTACAGTCATGATTACCCGTACCATGACCGTTGCG
>QNDV01000473.1 GCA_003646045.1 bacterium | reverse complement strand
GTGAATATCGGTGCCTACGTGGCGGGCAGCGACCCACTGCTGGACGAGGCATTGGAACGCCGGGAGGCCATCCGCGGCTTCCTGACCCAGGATGTAGGCGAACACGCGCACTTCGATGAGACCATGCAACAGTTGCGGACCCTGGCCGGGGAGGCGTGATGGCGTTCCGATTCGGGCTCGAAAAGGTATTGCGTTACCGCCGGCGTCTGGTGGATATGCGTTCGCGTGATGTGGCGGCTGCGGCGGCCCGGGTCGCCGAACTGGACCTTGCCATTACCGACAGGCGTACCGAACAGGAACGGTCGGCAGAACGCGGCGCCGCGGCGTTCGCAGTACATGAGCGTCTGCGCTGCGCCGCCTGGATCACCCGCCTGGAAGAGAACATCGCCGAGCTGGTCATGAATCGTAACGAGGCCGTGGCCGCACTGTCCGCCGCGCGATCCGACCTGCAGCTGGCCTGGCGTGAGCGTGAAGTACTGGAGCAGCTGCGCCTGCGACGTCGGGAGCAGTGGCAACTCGAAATGGCTCGCCGCGAGCGGATGGACCTGGACGAAATCGGCCAGCAACGGGCGCTGGCCCGACAGCGGCAACACAGTGGCAGGTACCGGGCAGAACTTGCCGGTGGAGCTGGCACGGCAACTGGGAAAATATCCGAAGCGAGTGCGAACTAACATGAAGGCAACGTCTTATAGCGTCAGGATGTACCCGCGGGGTGTTTTTCCTGGTGGCACCGACGTTGCAAGGGATAGCCGACGGATACCGCCGCCCACCGCGACGGACCGCGCAGGCAAGGAGACAGATCGATGAAGACCGTTGCCGTCATTTCCGTGATCACGTTCGTCCTGATCTTCGGTGGCGTGCTGTTCATCAGCATGCAGCTGGGCAATTCGGCCAACGCCATAGCCCTGCCTGATCTTGCCCCGGAGGATTACGAGGCTGCGGAACGTGTATTTGCCGACATGGCAGTGGAAAGGGACCGCATCCAGCGTGAAAAAGAAGAACTGGTCCTGTTGCGCCAGAACGTGGCGGTGCAGGATAAAGTTCTGCAGGACAGCCGCAAGCAGCTGGAAGCGGTCATTTCGAAGCTGGAAGCCAAGCAATCAGACTATATCCAGGAGCGCGAGAGGTCCGCGACCCGGCTCGCGAAGATGTACGAGGCCATGAAGCCGGCCCAGGCAGCTCCCATCATGGGCGCTCTCGAACTGGAGATCGTGCTGGAAATCATGTCCCGCATGAAGGAGCGCCAGGCCGCGAAGATCCTCGCCAAGATGGACCCGGGCTTCGCCGCCCAGGTCAGCACACACCTCAGCGCACGCGGCAGCACGCGATGAACGGGAGCACCGAATGAACCCGAGCATGGGACCTATGGGCAGCAATCTGCTTCCCGCACCAACGGGCGGACCCGACAAGACCGCTGGCGGAGATACGGCGGCCTCTGTGGCGGGAACGGGCCTGTTCGCCGGTATCATGGCCGGGCAGGTCGAAAACTCCGTGGCGCCGGGAACGACGCCGATCGCCGGGACGGCCGGAGATACAGGCGTGCTGAGTTCCGGGATCGTGCCAGAAACCGCGGAAGTTGTAGTTACGTCGGATGTTGCAGCAGAATCTTCAGGCAAGACCTCTGGTCTTGTGCCTGCGGCCATAGTACACGGGGCAGTTCCGGCAACGGAGGATACTGCGTCTGTCCCGGCTCCCCAAAATGCCGAGACATCTGTTTTGGCCGCCACGCTGCCGGGAACTGTGCCGACGGAACTGCCAGCTCAAGCCCCTACTGCCACATTGCAGGTCAGCTCGTCCGTTAATGTCGCTGCTCCGACTTCGATCGGTGCAAATGCCGGCGAGACGTCGCAACTGATATCGGCGGAGCCGTCAGCCGCGGGCCAGATTCCGGTAGCTCCGGGAAAAGAGACCATGACCGATCTTCCGAAGGAACCCTTGCCAAATTCCGGCGAGACTGAGGCGGCCGCTTCGCCTGCTCCAGTTGCCGGGGATGTGGCACCTGATACTGGTACTCAGCAGCAGAATGCCGACAACAGCGAATCCCAGGTGTCTGTACCACTGCAGACCGTGGAACAGGTGTCTGTACCACTGCAGACCGTGGAAGTAGTGGAGTCGGTACCGCCGGCAAGCACTTCCGCGGAAGCTTCGACACCAGTCGTGGCTGTCGTTGACACACCGCCCACCGCGGTTTCCCAGTCTACCGCGGCGGCGACGCCTGGGCCGGAAGCTGACGCTGCTTACGCTGCCCAGAAACAGGACGAGTCTGCGGCAATGCTCCAGATGCGGAGTTTGCGGCCGGGGACAGCCAGGGCCGCAACAATTGCCGGGCCGGAGATGGCAGCGGCGCCCAGGGTGACAAGCCAGGTGTTGCGCGCGGTGACGCCCGCTCTGCTGGGTGGGGATGAACAGGTAACCCTGCGGCTGAATCCGGAGAGTCTGGGTAAGGTCGAAATACGTTTCCAACCCGCCGGCAACAGCCTGGCCGTGACCATTACCGCCTCGGGCACCGAAGCCGAGCGCATGCTGCGCGAGGGTGCCCGGGAACTGGCTGACACCATCGCTCTTCGCTCTGCCCGCTTCCAGAACGTGGATGTGAAGGTGGAAACGCGGGAGCAGCAGGACCGACAGGACAACCGTCAGGACGGACGCCGTCAGGAAACATCCCGCGGATCCGACCGGGAGGGCGGTCGGGGCCACAGACACACTGGACGTGAACCAGCGACCACCGCCGAGGCTTGGGCAGACTTGGCCCAGGGAGGATAGGACATGCCGACCATACAAGGCGTAAATGACGGATACGGACCGGTGCTGGGAGCCCCGGCGCGAGATTCATCAGAGATCTCGGACCTCGATTTCATGGGCCTGTTGGTGGCCCAGATCCAGAACCAGGATCCACTGAGCCCCATGGACAACGCCGAGTTCACCAGCCAGATCACCCAGTTCAACATGCTCGACCGCTTGACTGCCATGGGGCAGAAGCTTGACGACAGCCTGCTCATGTCGCAGTCCATCAACAACACGGCCATGCTGGCCCTGGTGGGCCGCAATT
>QNDV01000472.1 GCA_003646045.1 bacterium | reverse complement strand
GTTCAGGACACTGGCATCCGCCTTGTGGCTTTTCCTCATCGCGGCGGGACCTGCCGCCGCGCCGATCGCCGCACGGGCCCAGACTGTCCCTGGGACCGTCATCGACAACACCGCCGTCGCGCGATATTCCGTGGGCGGCACGAACAACCTTTCCACGGTGTCCAACCAGGTGACCATCGTCACCGTCGAGTTGCGGACACCGGCATCCATCACACTTCTCCAGTATGCGCCGAATCGACAAGACGCCGAGATGATCAACGTGGCGCCTACTTCCTACAGCACCGACGGAACGGTAGCAGGTGTCTTCAGCTTCATGCCCCCGCCAGTGCCTGTGGGCCGGGTACAACCGCTCGACCTCAACCAGCCACTTCCCCTGGTTCCGCGCACCATGATTCACCAGGGCGAACCGGTGTTCATCCGCGTGACGGATTTCGACCAGAACCTGGATCCCGCTGCACGGGAAACGGTCATCCTCACCCTGGGGGTGGTGCCGGTCGGCGACATCATCATGCTGCAGTTGACCGAAACGGGACCGGACACCGGCGTGTTCGTCGGGTATGTCCAGACCGAAGGCGGGGTGGAGCCGCGAGACCTGGACCCGATGTTCACCGTGGAGGGCGACCTGACCGCCGAGGCTTCCTATGTGGATGCCTTCGATCCAACCGACAGCGTGACGGTGACGGCCCTGATCGATCCCACGGGCATGGTGTTCGACAGCGCCACCGGCCAGCCGGTCGACGGGGCGACCATCACCATGGTGGACATGAATACCGGTCTGCCTGCCGTCGTGTTCGGCGACGACGGGGCCAGCATCTTCCCGGCAACGATCATATCCGGCGGCACGGTCGTCGACAGCGGCGGCCATCAGTACGATTTCCCACCGGGCGGTTACCGTTTTCCCTTCGTGGTGGCCGGCAACTACCGGCTGGATATCGAAGGTCCGCTGGCCTATACCTCGCCCTCGACGGTCCCGACGGCGGATCTTCAACTTCTACCGGGAGCGCCGTTCGCCATCGTCGAACCGGGTTCTCGGGGCGAGCCTTTCCCCGTCAATCCGGGGCCTTCCCTGCACGTTGATCTGCCCGTGGATGCGATCCCCACCTCGGATCAACTCGCCCTGACCAAGACAGGCAGCCGCGAAATGGTCAGCCAAGGGGATTTCTTCCAGTATTCCCTGCGGCTGCAGAACCGCGGGATCGGTGTGGCGCTGCAGACGGTGATCACCGATGTGCTGCCGCCGGGATTTGCTTTCCAGCAAGGATCGGTAACAACCGAACAGGTCGACCCCCTTGAACCGGTGATCGCCGCCGATGGCCGAACCCTGACCTTCCACTTGGGCGATGTCCCCATGTCCGGCGTGGTGAGCATCCAGTACGTGGTCGAGGTGGCCGCCGGCGCCGGATCGGGCGAAGTGGTCAGCACCGCCTGGGCTAACGCCGAAGGGGGGGTGGCTTCAGGTCAGACCGTGGTGCGGACACTGGTGCGCGACGTTTTCTTCCGCGATACCGGATTCATCACCGGCCGGGTTGTCGTGGGGGACTGCGAACTTTCCCGCGATGAAGAGAGGGTCGGAGTGCCGGGCGTCCGGATCTTCCTCGAGGACGGCACGTTCAGCGTGACCGACGACGGAGGACGCTACCACTTCGAGGGCGTCCCGGCTGGAACCCACGTGGTTCAGATGGATGTCGCGACCCTGCCTGACCGCCACGAAACGCTGGCCTGCCTCGACGACACCCGTTCGGCCGGCCGCCCCTACTCCCGCTTCGTGGATATCCAGGGCGGAACCCTGTGGCGGGCGGATTTCAACCTTCGCTACATCCCCGAACCGATTCCCGAAGGGGAGGTAACGCTGCAACTGGCGACCTCACGGATGGGCACGGTGCTGGGCTGCCGCCTTGAGGTCACCGATGCCGTCGTCGGTCTGGAAAAACTGGGCCTGACGGTGATCCTGCCCGACGGGGTGGCCTACCGAGAAGGCAGCACACGGCTGGGCGGCGAGGTGTTCGGCGATCCCGAGATCCAGGACAACTTCCTGATCTACCGCCTGGGTGATGTCGCTGCTGATTCCAACCTGGTCCTGCGTTTCGAATCGGAACTGACCCATCTGGGCGAAAGCCGTGATCTGCCGGTCGGGGCCCAGCTCGCCTACACCATGCCCAGCGGAGAAACCGGGCGCACCGATCCGATCACCACGACAGTTGGTCTCCAACTGGACGAGATGCTGACCCTCAAACCCGACGTGGTTCTGCGTCCACGGTTCAAATCCTTCAGCGCGGTTGTCCACGAGGATTATTACCAGGACCTGAACAAGCTGGCAGACCTGTTGAAGGCCCGGCAGGTGCTGCATATGCATGTGACCGGCCATTCGGACAACGTGCCCATCAGTCCGCGCGGCCAGATGAAATTCGTGGACAACCACGTGCTGTCCATGGCCCGGGCGCGGGCGATCGGACAGTACCTGGGAGGTGCTCTGGGCCTGGAGCCGCATCAGGTCACCCTGGTGGGCATGGGGCCGGACGAGCCTGTGGCGAACAATACATTCCGGG
This sequence comes from bacterium, assembly GCA_003646045.1. The sequence goes on along the minus strand of QNDV01000472.1, from coordinate 503 downwards.
AAGGCCGCCAGCTCAACCGGCGGGTCGAGTTGCGGGTGGTCACGGCTGAAAAGTTCAACCAGGCCAGCACCGACACGGTGAATCACGTCATGAGTATCTCGGTGCCCACCGTGGGTATCACCGCCAGCGAGGCCAGGCGCCGGACCGAAGAAGCCAAACCCGAAGAAGCACCGCCGTCGGTGATGCCCGACATCGACGAGGTGTGGCTGGCCGCCGCCGAACCTGTCGACGACTGGGTGTGGCCGCCGGTGGACCATCGGCCGCCGATCCCGAGCGTGAAGATCGCCGTCCAGCACAGCACGGCCAAGCACATCGACCTGATCAAGGACGGCAGGCCGGTCGAGGCGGTGAACTTCGAGGGAGTCAAGCAGAGCGAAGACGGGACCGTGGCTGTCAGTGTCTGGACGGGTGTGGACCTGAAGGAGGGAGAGAATCTCTTTGTCGCGGTCGGGAGAGATGCAGCCGGCAATGAATTGTGGATCAAGCGGCGTTCGGTGCACTAC
>QNDV01000471.1 GCA_003646045.1 bacterium | reverse complement strand
TTCCCCTTGGTGTGAAATTCCCAGGGAATAACACCGAGTGTAGTCCACGGCAACCCAGTGGTCTCGGCCCGGCATGGTGACAGCGTTTGTCAGGCTTGTACCGCTATCATCGTCCGTTCCGCTCCACCCCACGACAATCCAGTCCGGATCAGGCTGCGCGGTCAGTTGAATGACCTCACCTGCTCGGAAATGACCTACCTGACAGCCAGGAGACATCACAGGGTCTGCGATCGGATTGGTGCCAGATCCCGAATGTCCAGAGCTGAGGGCGAAGCAAGTGCCATAGGACACCGAAGCTGCATGGGCGCTTGCAGGCATTGTGACCGTGTTGGTGACCTCGACACTTGCATCATTATCGGTGCCCTGCCAGCCCTCAACGCCCCACCCCAGGGCCGGACTCGCAGTGAGGTTTACCATGTGTCCCGGTACGAAGTTGCTGACGACACAACCAGGAGAAGCTGATGGTGCGGCGAGGGGGTCGGTCCCTTCGCCAGAGTGGGCGGTTGTCAGGGGGTAACAGGTTGCATAGATCACCGTGACCACATGCTCAAGATCAGGCATCGTCAGAGTCCCTACCAGACCAGCACCGCCATCATCATCTGTCCCCGACCAGGACTGCACTCCCCATCCCGCATCCGGAGCAGCCGTGATGGAAATGACTTCCCCCAGAACATGCTTGCCCTGGGCACATCCGGGCGAAGCCGCCGGGTCGGCCAAGAGAGGTGCGCCTGACCCGCTGTGGTTCAGCACCAGAGAATGGCAGGTCTCATAGATCACTGAGGCGGCATGGTCATTTGCCGGCATCGTGACCTGGTTTGTTGGATTCACCGATGCATCGGCATCCGTGCCCGTCCATCCAACGATCGTCCAATCCGTGTCAGGGGTCGCACTGAGCTGGATAAGCTCACCCTCTCGGTAACGCCCTTCCGTACAAGTCGGCGACGATAAGGGCGTCGCTATAGGATCGGTGCCTGACCCGGAATGAGACAGGCTGAGAGAGAAGCACCCCGCATAGGTCACTGTCGCCAGATGATCCTGGGCCGGCATGGTGACCACATTGGTGGTGGCGGTACTGGCATCGTCGTCAGTTCCACCCCAGCCCGCGACCAGCCAGTTCTCGGCGGGCGCCGCGGTCAAGGTAATTAGATCGCCTGCAATATAACTGCCCTCTGTGCATCCGGGAGAAGAGAGATGAGAAGGCACTGGATCTTCGCCGGATCCGCTATGACCAAAGCTTAGGAAAAAGCAGTCACCGTAGGTTACGACCACTTCGCGAACCTCATGGGGCATCACCAGGGAGTTCGTCGTGGTTACTACGCTGTCATCATCTGTACCCACCCAGTTAGCAATAGCCCATCCCGGATCCGGGTGTGACACAAGATCGATCGGTTCGTCAGGGTGAAAACCCCCTACACTGCATCCATCGGAATTCTCGGGGAACGAAAGAAGATCGGCCCCGTTGCCCTCGGCTGTCAGAGTCAGGGCGTAGCAGGGGTTGAAATAGTCGTAGAGATATACAGATCCGTCAATCCCAGAGTTCGGGGAATAGCTCGCAGCAGCCCAGAATTCCCCGCCACCCGTGATCTGGAATCCGAATTGTAAATTTGGCACAGGATTTGGAGGATCAACGATGGCGTCGAGTTCCCATCTATGCTCCCCTCGGCTGTATACGTAAACGCTCCCAGCATTTTCCGCCAAAAAGTCATCGAGCCACCTCCCCGCAAGGATCCGCTCACCCCAAAAGGCTGGCCGGGTGCCAAATGGCTCGCCATCCTGCAAATCGGGACGAAGACTCTCGACAAGATCCCAGTCCCCACCGCTGGGCTCCCAAACAAAAACGCATGCCTCTCCTCCTTCAGACCCCGCCCCGGCAACGACACCATTTTCGGAGACGACAAGCTGGCTTCCGTTCAAGCGCTTTCGTTCCAACCAAATATCTCCACTCAATACCCAAAGCCAGGGATTGCTTACCAGTACATCGGAAGACATATCGAGGTAGCCACCAAATGAAGGGGCTGGAGAGGAAGGTATCAAAACCTGCGTTTCCACCCAGGTTGACCCCGCAAAACCGTAGATGACCACACCACCATATTTTTCCACCCCGATACGATAGTTTGGAATTCCGACCGCCAGAAAATCATTATTGAGGGCGACTGAAACTCCGAAACCATCGTGCTCAGCATTGTCCCTGGATATCGTCTGAGTTTGTTCCCAGACGCCATCAATTCTCTGAAATGCCAACACCTCGCGCGCTGGGTTTGTCGAGACCACTACAAGATGATCTCCGTGAATAGCGATTGCGTTGTCAATGTCGAGGGAACCGATAGGAACGAGCTGTTGCAAATATTGCCATTCCTCACCCTGGCGCTCGTATATATACAACGCACCATAATAAAATGGATCAACGCTTTCCCGGGCCTGAACTACCAGCGTGTTCTCAGAGGAGGCCAGTCGCTTTCCAAAGATGTATCCAGATTGACCATCCGGCGCCTGGAGAACGATGACTTCCGGAGTCAGAGTTGTGGCCTTTGAGTTGACTTGGCGAACGCCGGCCTGGACCGCCGACACAGCCATCACAACGAGTCCTATGAGAAGTGCAAGAACAATCCGTCTGATCCTCATTTCCAGCCTCCAATTTTTCTCGTTGCTCCGAGGTTTTCCAGGTACCCAGTCATCAAAATCGATCTTCGCCGCATGACATCAATACTCTTCAGCTGAGTCCGAGCATCCCCGGCCTCCGGCCAAGATCCATCACGAACAACCCAAGCAACAGCTGCGCAAAGGGCAAACAGTCGCTGAGGAATTCTGCACTTGACCAAAAATGACCCACCGGTCTTCCCCGGGATCTCCCGAATCGAATAACCCATTGTGGAACTCGTTACGATGGCGAACGAAAGGTCACGCCTCTCGTCGTCTGGAGCCAGTATGCCATATATATGGCCTACCGTACAGTTGGCATAACTACCCTCCAAAGGTATGGAAGATTCACAAAAAGGCACCAAGGCCGGGCTGACCAAGACGGGAGTCAAGAAGACTCTTTGGCTCCACGAAGA
>QNDV01000470.1 GCA_003646045.1 bacterium | reverse complement strand
CGTCGCATCGACCGCCAGCTGCGCGGCCGGGCGGGTCGGCAGGGCGATCCCGGCCAGGCCATCTTCTTCCTGAGTCTCGAGGACGACCTGATGCGGCTGTTCAGCCCCGAACGCATCATCAAGGTCATGGACAAGCTCGGGGTGCAGGAAGGCGAGGTCATCACCCATTCCATGGTGACCAAGGCCATCGAGAAGGCCCAGGTCCGGGTCGAGACCCAGAACTACGAGATCCGCAAGCACCTCCTCGAGTACGACGACGTGGTCAACAAGCAGCGCGGGGAGATCTACAAGGTGCGCCGCGAGGCCCTGATCGGCGGCGAAATGGAAGAGCGGATGGACGGGTTCCTGGAGAACGCCGTCATCGCCCTGCTGGATGCCCACGCCAGCGGCGACGACGCTCCGGATTTCTGGGACATGGAAGGCATGGCGCGGGACTGGCAGGACCTCACCCTTTCACCCTTGCCGCTGGCGGACAACGAACATCTGGAAACGGGTATCGAGGACCTGGAGAGGATGTTACTCGAAGCTGCGCGCGAGCGTTACGAAGCCAAGTGCGAACGCCTCGGTCAGGATATTGCCGGGCAACTGCGCAAGTTCGTGGTGCTGCAGGTAGTGGACGAGGTGTGGCGGGACCACCTGAACGAACTGGTCATGCTGCGCAGTGGTATCGGGCTGCGGTCCTACGGTCAGCGTGATCCGCTGATCGAGTACAAGAAGGAGAGCTTCCGTCTCTTCGAGGATATGCTGGGCCGACTGGAGCGGGGCGTGATCCAGCTCTTCTTCCGCGCCGAGTTGGCCCCGCCACCGCCACGGCGGGAGCCGGATGTGCAGCAGATGGAAACCAGTCACAACGAGGTGTCGGCCTACGACGCGGCGGCGACACCGGCCGGGCAGGCGGGCAAGGCCTCGCCCATGACGGCGGGCAGTGCCCCGACCGGGCCCCGTCCGGTGCAACGGGACGCTCCCAAGGTCGGCCGCAACGACCCCTGTCCTTGTGGCAGTGGACGTAAATACAAGAAATGCTGCGGTGCTGGGAATTGATACCGGCCTTGCCGCCCTGCGGGGTCGATGCTAGATTTTCGCCAGCAACCAGGACGACTCAGGAACGACGCACCAGCCAGGATGGGAAATGGAACAGGACCGGGACAGACTAAAACACTTGCTGATCATTCTGCTGGAGACTCTTTCGGCTTCGGTCAGCAGCCATTCCGGCCGCCGCCGCCTCATCCAGGACAAGGTCGCCGCTGCGGGTCTGGACGAAGAGGACGTGAACGGTCTGCTGGACTGGATAGAGGGCCATTGGGATCTGCGCCCGTTGCCGAACCTGGACCGGGGTCGCCTGCCCGACGCTCCCTCCACGGACGCGGTGCGGGTATTTGTGGATTTTGAACGGGAAATAGTCACGCCGCGGGCCTTGGCCTATCTGGTCAAGCTCCAGACCAGCGGCCAGATCGATCGCACCGAACTAGAGGCCCTGTTGAATTACGCCGCCTACATCGGCGTGGGGCCCCTCGAGACCGAGGATCTGGAAACGGTCATCGAGCAGGTGCTGTTCCGTCCCGGACGCCCGGGTATGACCGGTGGCGCTTCCGAGGGGCAGGAACACCTGCATTGAGTGTTGGAACCGATGCGCGGCTCGTCCGGCATCAATCTCAAAAGACCCGGTCGCCCGCGCGCCGGGTCTCCGCTTGTTCCGGCGACGGCCGGGAGGGGATGTAGCCTTGAAACTGATCATTGTCGAGTCGCCGGCCAAGGCCCGGACGATCAAGCGCTTTCTGGGGGACGACTACACGGTTGTCGCCAGCTACGGACATATCCGTGACCTGCCCGGCAGCGCCAAGGAGATACCCGCCGAATACAAGAAGGAAGCCTGGTCGCGTCTGGGCGTGAATCCCGACGACGACTACGCACCCATCTACGTGGTCTCGTCCGAATCGAAGAAACACGTCGCCGAGTTGAAGAAGCTCATGAAGACGGCGGACGAGATCCTGCTGGCCACGGATGAGGATCGCGAGGGCGAAGCCATCAGTTGGCACCTGCTGGAGGTGCTCAACCCCAAGATCCCGGTGCGACGGATCACCTTCCACGAGATAACCAAGGGCGCCATCGCCGCGGCCCTCGAGTCGCCGCGGGACGTGGACATGAAGCTGGTGCGGGCCCAGGAGAGCCGCCGGATTCTGGATCGCCTGTACGGCTATTCCCTTTCGCCCGTGCTGTGGAAAAAGGTCCGCGGCAAGTTGTCCGCCGGACGGGTGCAAAGCGTGGCCGTGCGCCTGGTGGTGGAGAAGGAAGAGGAACGGCAGGCCTTCCACGTGGCCAAGTACTGCGACGTGGAAGCGGAGATGCGTACGGAGGATCTGGTCTTCACCGCCCGCCTGACCGAAGTGGACGGTATGAAGCTGGCAGGCGGGAAGGACTTCGATCCCGATACGGGGCTGCTGAAGAATCCCGACAAGCGCCACCAGTTGGGCGATGAGGAGGCCGAGACCCTGGCCCGGGCGGCCAAGAACGGCGTGCCCTGGGTCGTACGGAATGTCGAGCGCAAGGAATCCACCCAGCGTCCCTCGCCGCCTTTCACAACCTCCACCTTGCAGCAGGCCGCCAGTGGCCGGTTGCGATTGTCGCCACAGCGCACCATGCGCGTGGCCCAGCGTCTGTACGAGGGTGTCGGCCTGGGCGCGGGAGAGCGCGAGGGTCTGATTACGTATATGCGTACCGATTCGCTGACCCTGTCGGAGAAGGCGCTGACCGAAGCCGAAAAACTCATCCGCAGTGAATACGGAGAGGCCTACAGTGACGGACCGCGGCGCTACCGTACCAAGAGCAAGGGCGCCCAGGAAGCCCACGAGGCCATCCGTCCCACCGATGTGAGCCGCACTCCCGACAGTATCGCCTCTCATCTGGACGGCGACGAGCTGGCGCTCTATCGGCTCATCTGGAACCGCACCGTGGCTTCCCAGATGACCAACGCCAGGCTGGACAAGACGGCGGTGGATTTCGCGGTGGATGCCGAGGGGCACGATCTGGTCTTCCGGTCCAACGGCTCCATAGTGACTTT
>QNDV01000469.1 GCA_003646045.1 bacterium | reverse complement strand
TAACCTGGCAGGGCCGGGATCAGGGCGGCCGCCACCTGGAATCGCCGGTCCTGATCTACCAGGCATTGTACGACGTGGTGACCGCGGCCCACGGCAACGCCGCCATGGACCGCATGTTGGACATCGACAACGCGCGCTCGGTGAGCGAGTACCTGCTGCACAGTACGCGCACCAGCTTTACGGACATCATCCAACTCATGCACTACCCCGACTACGACAGCTACACCGTGGGCCACTCGGTGCGGGTGGCGACCCTGTCGGTGCACCTGGGCGAGAAGATGGGACTGGACGACGAACAGCTGCTGGCCCTGGGTACGGCCGGTCTGTTGCACGACGTGGGCAAGAGCAAGATCCCCGACGAGATCCTCTTCAAGCCGGGCCGCCTGGACAAGGAGGAGTTCACCATCATGCAATCCCACGCCAGGGTTGGCGCGGAGATCCTGATGGAGCACAAGACCGCCACGCCCCTGGACGTGTCGGCGGCCTGGGGTCACCACCTGCGACACGACGGCGGGGGCTATCCCGCGCGTCCGCCCTGGGCGGTGCGGGACAACGTGACCAAGCTGCTGCAGGTCTGCGACGTGTTCGAGGCGTTGACGGCCATTCGCCCCTACAAGGCGCCCATGACACCACACCAGGCTTTCGAGATCATGCTGGGTGACGAGGGGGCCTTCGACCCCGCCGTGTTGACCACCTTCATCCGGACCCTGGGCTTGTACCCGCCGGGAAACCAGGTGCGCCTGAGCGACGGCTCGCATGCCGTGGTGGTAGCTGCGGGAACGGATGTTCTGCGGCCACTGGTGGAACTGACCGCGGATGCCGACGGACAGCCGGTACCCGAGTCGGAGGACAACCTGATCAACCTCGACGACGAAGAGCAGCAGGAGCTGAGCGTGACCGAGCTGCTGCTGGAAACCGGCGCCTCCTGACCACAGGAATCCTCTGGCGCCGGGCCTCCCGTGGCGCGAGAATGGAACGTTCTCACGTTTCCGTTCCCGGCCAAGGAGGCTTCCCATGCTGCGCCGGCTTTCCCTCGCCCTGATCCTCGTCCTGATGGCAGCCGCCGCGACGGCCGGCCTTCCCGACTACACTCCCGACGCCAACCACAACCGCGACCAGGTGCCGGACGCCTACAAGTGGAGCCTGACCCAGCTCTACGCCGACGACGCAGCCTGGGAAGCCGAGCTGGCCGCCCTGCGCGTCGAGGTACCGCAGCTGGCTGCGTTTAAGGGCCGCCTGTCCGACCCCGCCGCCATGGCCGCCTGCCTCGAGCTCTATTTCGGCCTGCACGACCGGGCCGCCCGGGTCACCCAGTACGCCGGGCTGGCGCTGGATACCGACCTGTCCGACGAACGTCTGCAGGCCATGCAGCAGCGCGGTCTGTCCCTGATGGACGAGGTCATGGCCGCGGCCGGTTTCATCCGCGGCGAGTTGCTGGTGCTGGACGCGGGGGCCATGACCGAGGCCTACGCAGCCCACGACGGGGCGGGCAAGTTCGCCGTCTACATCGACAACCTGCGCCGCCGGCAGACACGGGTACTCGGTGCCGAGGGCGAGCGTCTCATGCAGCTGGCCGGGGACAACCTGTGGGCCGAGATCGACCTGAACGAAATCCCCAGCGGCTACGAGGATGCCTTCGGCGCCCTGCTGGGCAGCATCACCTGGCCGATGGTCCACGATGCCGAAGGCAACGAGGTGCAACTCACCCTGTCGAACCTCGGTCGTTTCCGCGCCCACGCCGACCGCGAGGTGCGTCGCGAGACCATGACGGCGTTCTTCGGTACCCTGCGGGAGTTCCAGAGTCCCTTGGCCTCGGTGCTGGGAGGCCAATTCGAACTGGATGTGTTCTACGCCCGGGCCCGGGGTTATGACACGGCCCTGGCCGCGTACATGGACAAGGATAACGTGGATACCGCCGTGCATGACAACCTCATCGCCGCGGTGAACGCCAACCTTGCGCCACTGCACCGGTACGTCGAGTTGCGCCGCAAGGTGTTGGGCCTGGACGATCTACATATCTACGACATGTACGTCCCCATGGTAGAGGCGGCGGAAATGGAAGTTACCTACACGCGGGCCATGGAAATCCTGCCCGCGGCCCTCGCGCCCCTGGGCGAGGACTACGTGGCCGTGCTGGAAGAGGGGTTGGATCCCCGCCACGGCTGGATCGACGTCTATCCCAGTGATGACAAGGACAGCGGCGCCTTCAGTGCCAGCGTCTACGGCCGCCATCCCTATGTGAAGATGAACTACCAGGACTCGTTGGACGATCTGTCCACCCTGGCCCACGAGTACGGCCACGCCATCCACAGCCATCTGGCCATGACCCATCAGCCGTACTGGCAGTTCCGCTACGTGCCGTTCCTGGCGGAGATAGCTTCGACCTGCAACGAAGCCCTGCTGTCGGATTACCTGGTGGCACAGGCGGATTCCCCGGCGGCCAAGGCCGGCATCCTGGCCGCCGAACTCGAGAGCATCCGCACCACCATCTACCGCCAGACCCTGTTCAGCGAATTCGAGCGCAAGGTACACGGCTTCGTGGAGGACGGTACGCCCATCACCGCCTCCCTGCTGGACGACACCTACACCGATCTGGTGCGACGCTACTACGGACCGGGTTTCACCGTGGATCCGGACGACGGCATGGAGTGGTCCTACATCCCCCATTTCTATTACAAGTACTACGTCTACAGCTACGCCACGGGGCTGAGTTGCGGCCTGGCCATTGCCGAGAACGTCAAGACCAACGGCCAGCCGGCGGTTGATGGCTATCTTTCCATGCTGCAGGGAGGATGCGCCGAGCCACCGCTGGACCTGCTGAAGAAGGCGGGGGTGGACCTCACCCGTCCCGACGCCATCGAGGCGGCGTTGGCCCGTTTCGACCGGACGATTACCGAACTGGCCGAGTTGTTGGAAGTGGAGATGTAAGTAGCTGCTGATTGTAGAAAGCGCCCCGGGACCTGCGGTGGTCCCGGGGCGCCGTGTTTTTCCGTCGCGTGCTAGTTATCGAGGCGGTTGAGTGCGAGCTGTTCGGCGTCGTCCAGGTAGTCGGCATCGGAGATGGAGTG
>QNDV01000468.1 GCA_003646045.1 bacterium | reverse complement strand
TCCGAGCCCGTGCTGCGGCGCTTCGAGGAACAGTCCGGCATCCGCGTGCGCGCTGTCTACGACACCGAGGAAACCAAGAGTACCGGTGTGCTCAACCGGCTGATCGCCGAGGCCGACAATCCCCAGGCCGACGTGTTCTGGTCGGGTGATCCGGTGCGCCCGTTCCTGCTGGTGGATCGCGGTCTCGTCGAGCCGTACGTGTCGCCGCAAGCACAGGGGATTCCGCGGATATTCAAGGCCGCCGACGGCACCTGGACCGGATTTGCCGCCCGTGCCAGGGTGCTGCTGGTCAACCTGGAGCGCCTGGACGGGCGTCGCCTGCCCCAATCGATCCATGATCTTGCCGACCCGCGTTGGCAGGGCGAGGCAGCAATGGCCAACCCGGTTTTCGGCACCACCACCATGCACGTAGCGGCCTGGTTCAGCGCCTGGGGCGAACAGGAGGCCAGGGCGTTCCTGGATTCACTGCGGCAGAACCAGGTCCGCGTCGCCAGCTCGAATGGCGAGGTGAAGCGCCTGGTGGTCGCCGGCGAGGTGACCTTCGGCTTGACCGACACGGACGATGCGTTCGTGGCCAGTCAGTCCGGGGCGCCGGTGGCGGTGGTGTATCCGGATCAGGATGGCCTGGGCACTCTCGTGATGCCCACGGTGGCCCTGCAGTTGCGCGGTGGACCCGACCCGGAAACCGCCCGGCGGTTGATCGACTACCTGCTGAGCGCCGACGCGGAGGTGCAGATGGCCGAGGGCGCCGCCCATATGCCGCTGCGGTCCGATGTCCCTCATCCGGAGACCATCCGTTCTGTCGGTGAACTACGGGCCATGGAGGTCGATTACGCGGACGTAGCCAGGCGCATGGAGGAGATCCAGCCCTGGCTGCGGAGGTGGTCCGGGCTGTGAGACTGGCCGCGGGGGTGATCTTCGTCGTGCTGGCCCTCGTCCCCCTGCTGTGGCCGCTGCTGGGGCTGGTGGGGCAGGAGCCGGGGGAGATCAGCGGCAGCCTGGCCGTCTTCGCTTCGTGGCGGCCGTGGGTACTGTTGGCGCGTTCGCTCGGGCTCGCCGGTGCGGTGGTCGGTGGCGCCCTCCTGCTGGGAACGCCCATGGGGATCCTGCTGGCGCGTATGGATATCGCCGGCCGCCGGGCCCTGCTTTTCGCCCACGCGTTCCCGATGTTCCTGCCGCCGTTCCTGCTGGCGCTGGGGTGGTTCTACCTGCTGGGACGGCAGGGTTTTCTGGGGGGCGAGATGTCGGCCGGCCTCCTCTTTCATCCCTTCGGGTACGTGGCGATCCTGAGTCTCACTTTTGCACCCATCGTGACGTCCCTCGTGGCACTGGGGCTGTGGAATCTGGACCCGGGTCTCGAGGAAGCGGCCAGGGTCGTGGCCGGTCCCTTTCGTGTCGCCACCGGTATCCTGTTGCCGGCGGTGGGGACTTCGCTGGCACTGGCTGCCATCCTCGTCTTCGCACTCTCGTTCTCGGAGCTGGGTGTGCCCATGTTCCTGCGCCTGGAGGTCTATCCCGCCGCCGTCTTCTCGCGGTTGGGCGGCATCGGATACGACCCGGGCGAGGCCTTCCTGCTGGCGTTGCCCCTGGTGCCAGTGGCGTTGACCATGGTCGTCCTGGAACGCCGGTTCTTTTCCCGTCGTCCCCTCGAAGTGCTCGGTATGCGCAACCGGAGTCGGGAACCGCTACCCCTCGGCGCGTGGCGTGGTGTGCTGTCGGGCGCGTGCTGGGGACTGACCACACTCTCGCTGTTGCCAATCGCGGCCCTGGCGCTGAAAGCCGGTGCGGGCGGCGGTTTCTCCGAGAGTGTTCAATGGGTGGGCAGGAGTCTCTTCAACAGCCTGTTCGGCGCGGGTCTGGCAGCCACGGGGATCGTGGCCATCGGAGCCGTTCTCGGCCACGGGTACGCACGTCGCCTACCGGGTGCCGCGAGCCTGGACCTGGTGGGAGTCGTGGCCTTCCTGACCCCGGCGGTCATGCTCGGCATTGGGCTTATCGCCCTCTGGAATCGCCCGGAAACCCAGGCCATCTACGGCGGCGTCGGTATCATCGTCTGCGGGTATGTTGCCCGGTACGGTATCGTGGGCATTCGTACCATGGCCGTGGCGGTGGCCCAGAGTCCGCTCTCTCTCGAGCAGTCGGCGGCGGTTTTCGGCGCGGGTTTCAATCGGCGCTTCGTCTCCATCGTGCTGCCCATGCACCGGCACGTACTCGGCGCCGCCTGGCTCCTGGCCATGGTCTTCTGCCTGCGGGATCTGGAAACGGCGGTACTGTACTATCCGCCGGGCTGGGAGCCGCTGACCGTCCGTATTTTTACTCTGGAGGCGAACGGGTCCGAAGCGGTGGTAGCCGGACTTGCCATCATCCACGTCGCGACAACGGCTTGCGTGCTGGCTGTCGGTGCGCTGCTCCTGAAGCGCGGGAGGCGACCATGACATCAGCCATCGGTCTCGCAGGAGTCAACTTCGCCTACGACGGGCAGCCGGTGCTGTCGGACTTCGGTCTTACGGTCGAGACGGGCCAGGTCCTGGCGCTGTTGGGACCGTCGGGGTGCGGGAAAACCACGGTCCTGCGTATGCTTCTCGGACTGGAGGTGCCGACCAGTGGGACCGTCCGCCTGGGGGAGAGGGTGGGCAGTGAGGCCGGCAAACTCCTGGTTCCCCCCGAGGATCGCGGCTTGGCCGTGGTATTCCAGGACCTCGCGCTGTGGCCCCACCTCACCGTGGGTGGCAACCTGCGTTTTGGCCTCGACGCCCGGGGCATATCCCGGGATGAGGGTTCGGCCCGTATTGCCGCCATCCTGGAGCGGGTGTCGCTGGTGGACAAGGAGAGCCGCTATCCCGGGCAGTTGTCCGGAGGCGAGCGGCAGCGCGTGGCCATCGCCCGGGCATTGGTACTCAAGCCACGCGCGGTGCTGCTCGACGAGCCCCTGTCGAATCTGGATGTCCCGCTGAAGCGTGAGCTCCTGAACCTGTTTCGCGACCTCTTCCGGGAGTACGGCAGCACGGTCGTCTACGTGACCCACGATCTGCGGGAAGCTGCGTCGCTGGGTAATCGGATCGCCGTGATGGAGGCC
>QNDV01000467.1 GCA_003646045.1 bacterium | reverse complement strand
CTGGGTCCAGACGGCCGCCTCTACACCCCACGCGACCGGGAACACTAATCCATAAACCTCTTCAAAGCCGATGGAACCCCCCATCCGGTCATCGAGCGACCAGGCTTCACGACCTCGAAACGGAACAAGCTGGACACCCGGCGCATCACGGCGCTGTTCGAATCCTGGGCCGGCGCCAACCCCGACACCTGGCCGGAGTTTGATCTGGAAAAGACCGAGCGCGCGATTAACACCGTGCATGTGGATGGTAAGGGCAGGTTGTGGGTGCAACACAGCCGCAGTAACCGCGACCAGCCCGACGGTACGTTCCTGAACCTGGATCTGTACGATGTCCAGGGCCATTGGCAGCGCGAGGTCAGCCTGCTCTGCGAGGGCAGCCCAGTCAGTGACGGAATCCGTTTCCTGCGCGACGGCCGCATCCTGCTGATCCGCGGTTTCGTGGTGGCCCGACTGGCCTGCCTGGGTTCGGGCACCGCCACTCTGGGTGCCGACGACACCGAGACGGTGGAGATTATCTGCTATCGGTTGCCGGAGATTGAGGGGTAGGGGAGTCCATGGCGGGTTGGCGTGGGTTCACGCGGGTGTGAAGTGGGTGCTATTCGTCCTTCTGGTTCGCTTTGATCCGCTCTGCGGCGGCCAGTCGGCGCACCGCCGCCTGCTGCAATTCGATAAGTGTCTCCGGCAGATCCACACCCAGTCTGGCACGTTCCTGTTCTATGAGTGCAAGCTGTTCTTCGCCCGTCGTTGGGGCATGAGCCCAATCGTGACAGCCACGTACCCACTCACGCAATTGCTCCCGTTCGAAGCGCCATTGGCTGCCTATTTGCCGTCCAGGCATCCGACCTTCCTTGACCATGCGTTGGATCGTGCGGGTCGAGACCTGCAGCATCTCGGCTGCCTGCTCCATTGTGAGAATCTCGACGTATTCCTGCATAGCGACACCCACCTGCTGGCCTAATTGTCTCTTTATGTCGTCTTTTGTCGGCTATTGTCGCAATATAACCACACTTGGCGTCCAATGCAATACACCGGGATGTAACGAAATTGAGTCTCCCGGACCCAGATTCCGGCTAGATCGTTACCGAGCCCTATCATCCATACTCAGCTACTCAGCGAATCGGAGACGCCATGTCTCGACGCCACCGCTACCATCCCCTATGATCCACCCATGCCTATCCCCATCGAAAAACAGAAACCCCACAGCCGCGTTCGCGCCCGGTTGCACGAGATCATCTTCGAGGCGGACACCAGCGCTGGACGCTTCTTCGACCTGGCCCTGATCTGGAGCATCCTGGCCAGCGTCGCGGCGGTGATGCTGGACAGTGTGTCGGTGATCCGCGCCGAGCACGGCCTCCTGCTGGGGAGGGTCGAGTGGTTCTTCACCATTCTCTTCACGGTGGAGTACGCCCTGCGCTTGTGGTGCATCGGCAAACCGCTGAAATACGCCACCAGCTTCTTCGGCGTGGTGGACGTGCTGGCCATCCTGCCCACACCACTGGGCCTGGTATTCCCCGGCACGCGATACCTGCTGGTGATCCGCATCCTGCGCGTGCTGCGCATCTTCCGGGTGCTGAAGCTGGTGCAGTTCATGGACGAGGCCCAGGCCATGACCAGGGCCCTCAAGTCCAGCGGTCGCAAACTGGCCGTCTTCTTCGCGGTGGTGATTTCCCTGGTGGTGGTCTTCGGCTCGGTGATGTACGTGGTCGAGGGCGAGGCCCATGGCTTCACCAGCATCCCCCGCAGCATCTACTGGGCCATCGTCACCATGACCACGGTGGGCTATGGGGATATTTCCCCGCGGACGGCCCTGGGCCAGGCCATCGCGTCGGTGGTCATGCTCATCGGCTTCACGATCATCGCCGTGCCCACGGGTATCGTGGCTTCGGAAATGACCAGGGAAAGGGGCAGGGAACCGAACACACAGGTCTGCCCCATGTGCGCCGCCGAGGGCCACGACTCGGATGCAAAGCACTGCAAGGCATGTGGGGAGAAGCTCTGAGGGCCTCTCCCCACCGCCGCTCAGGCCCCCAGGTTGCGCGCCCTGACATCCTGCCGGATCTGTCGCGCCAACAACACCAGAATGAACATGGCGAAGGTCACGGAAATATCCAGCAGTCGTTCTGGTGAGTAGAATTTCAGGAACGTATAACCCAACACGTTGACGGCTTTTTCCAATACGGCGACCGCCAGGGTCAACAGGGCGATGCCGAAGAACAGGCGACTGGCCATACTCGTAATCTTGTCGATATCCATCATTTCCCTCCTCGGAAGTGCTCTTTCTGAACGAAGACGGCGCTCATGAACGCGGTATCACCAGGACTTTCTGGCGCAGCGAACCATTGACGTACTTCACGAAGACCGTGGTGATGGTGCCGTCCTCCCCTTCGAACCAGAGCTGCGCCCAGCCGGCAAAAGAGTCGTCCGTGGTCACGGAAACCAGTTGGCCATAGGTGGCGGGAATCGCATCGTCCCCGGTCAGTTGGGTAAAAGTGAGGTTGGGCTCGGCCGCCCTCTCTTCCGGATTCAGTCGCGAACAGGCCCCCAGGCCGGCAACCATGGCCAGCACGCAGATTCCGATCAGGATGCGTTTCATGTGTAATCCCCCTCCTGATAAGCCCCCACCGGGACATATCGGATGAAATAGTACCCGACCCGCGGGCGGCGGATCGATTGAGCGAGACGACAGGACGTATGGATGTACTTCCGCGGATGTCCTTCAAAAAAATCGCCGGAACCCCGGTTCCGGGAGCGATTTGGAGACCCGCAGATTATCACAAAACAGTAATGTTTGTCAATAAACGGGGTGTGGACAAGAAGTAGCGACAGTCAACGAATTGTACATCGACGGTGAGCGAGTGGCTTCCAGGACGGGCTGCGCTGTCCCAAGCTGTTTTGGGCTTCAGCGGTAACGAGTGTCTGGACTTCTGCAACGAGTCCTTCCGCCTCGATACGGCTGGTTGACGGTGGCATTCAGCGCAACTCGGCAACTCGCGATTGGGCCCCCGGGGGACCTTATTGTTGATGATATACGGCGTCCTATCATCAATACCATGTGTTATCGTCGTGTGTTATCATCCAACG
>QNDV01000466.1 GCA_003646045.1 bacterium | reverse complement strand
TTTTCCGCAACCTGGGACCCTGGTGGGGCAGCCTGTGCCTGTTCCTGGACATGGCCAAGGGCGCGCTGGCGGTGGCGCTGATGACCTGGCTGGTGAGCCAGTGGCCCCCCGACGCACCGACGCCCTTCCACATCACGCCGGATCTGTTCCGCATCTTCGCCGGATTCCTGGCCTCGGTGGGTCATACCTTCAGTCCGTTCGTGAGCTTCCACGGTGGCAAGGGTGTGGCCACCACCGGCGGCGCCTTTGCGGTACTGGCCCCGTACGCGGTCATCATCGCCACGGTGGTCTTCATTGTGGTCTTCCTGACGACGCGGATCGTGTCCATGGGCAGCATCGCCGCCGCGGCGGTCCTGCCCCTGGGCGTGCTGTTCTTCGAACTGCAGTCGGAGCAGGTCTCGTCCACCATCATCGTTTTCGTGACCATCGCCTGCGGCTGGGTGATCTTCAAGCACCGGGGCAATATTGCCCGTCTGCGGGAAGGTACCGAGGCCAAGGTGGGGGACGACGCGTCGAAGGAAGTACTGCCACCGCCGCCGCCGCAGCAGGACTGAGAATCCCGGAGGATCGAGATGAAAGCAGCCATACTGGGGACCGGAAGCTGGGCCTCGGCCTTCGGACGTCACCTGTGCCACAAATGGGAACGGGTGGTGTTGTGGGGGATCGAAGCGGATCAGGTCAACAGCATCAACCGCACCGGCACCAACCCGGACTTCCTGGGAGACATCACCCTGCCCCCGAACCTGCGCGCGACCCTGGATCTGGACGACTGCCTGCGCGACGCGGACGTGATTTTTTCGGTGGTACCGAGCCAGGCGGTGCGGGAGGTCATGGGCGCCGTGGCGTCCAGCGCCAACCTGCCGGCCGACATCCCGGTCATCAACATGGCCAAGGGATTCGAGGTCAGTACCCTCAAGCGGCTGAGTGAAGTGATCACCGAGGAGTTGGCCGGCCACGGTTCGCACCCTGTCGGTGTCCTGCTGGGACCCAGCCACGCCGAGGAAGTGGCCCTGGAAATGCCCACCGCGGTGGTGCTGTCGGGACAGGCGGGCGCCGACTGGGCCCACTGGCAGACCTGGATTTCCGGACCCTTCTTCAGGGTCTACACCAACGAGGACATGGCCGGGGTGGAGATCGCCACGGGTTTCAAGAATATTGTCGCCCTGGCCGTGGGCATGGCCGACGGCCTGGGCACGGGTGACAATACCCGCGGTACCATCATGACTCGCGGCATGGTCGAGCTGGCGCGCCTGGGTACGGCCCTCGGCGGCCGCACCGAGACCTTCAGCGGCCTGGCCGGCATCGGCGACATGATCACCACCTGCATCAGCCGGCACAGCCGTAACCGCAATTTCGGCGAAGCGGTCACGGGTTCGGGCCAGGATCCGCAGGACCTGCTCACCGACCAGGTTCAGGTGGTGGAGGGGGTCTTCATGACCCAGGCCGCCTTGAAGTTGAGTGAGAAGCACCAAATAGAACTTCCCATTACCAAACAGGTTCACGATGTGCTATTCTCCAGCAAGCCGCCACGTCAGGCCATGCGCGAACTGATGGAGCGCCAGCTGCGACCGGAGCTGGATTGAGGGAGAAATGTCGGAATATCCCAGCAAGCTGTACTACTCGATCAGCGAGGTAGCGGAGATCACGGGCATCAAGGCCCATGTTCTGCGCTATTGGGAGTCGGAGTTTCCCACTTTCCGGCCCCGAAAGACCCGCGCCGGGGCTCGCCGCTACCGCCAGAAGGACATCGACGAGATCGAGGCCATCAAGCGTCTGCTCTATGAAGAGGGCTTCAAGATCGCCGGCGCCCGCAAGCAGTTGCGTGAGATGCATCGTGGCGGCGGGGCAAAGAAAAGCGTCGCCGCGCCACAGATGAAAATTACCTTCGACGGCTTGAACGATGCCGAGCGCCTGGCCAAGGTGAAGGAATCGCTGCAGGATATTCTCGAAATGGTCCGGGCCTTGAAGGCGCAGGAGGCTCCCGCCGGGAGGAAACCGAAAGCCCGCCGGGCCAAGGGCTAGACTGCCGCCGCCGGTGCCGGTTCCGGCTTGTGCCCGAAGCACCGGCGTATTAGATTGTGTCCTCGCTGCGGCGCTCAACCTCCGGCCGCGGCGTGAATCAGATCGGTCGGGACGTGGCGCAGTCCGGTAGCGCACCTGCATGGGGGGCAGGGGGTCGAAGGTTCAAATCCTTTCGTCCCGACCACCAACGCCACTCAGAGCCGCCGCCGGGCGGCATTTTTGTTGCGGTCAGGTAGTCCGCTCTGCTTGTGACCCAGATAGACCCACCCCACCCTTGCACCTGCGCCCCCCCCGATCTACTCTGGTACGGTTCCGCTGCCGCCAACAACCACCCACGAGGCCACCATGACCATCGGCGCCATAATCCCTGCGCTCAACGCCGCCCGCTTCCTGCCCGCGGTGGTGGGCGAGATCAGGCAGCGGCACCCGGACCTGCGCGTCCTGGTGGTTGACGATGGCAGCACGGATGGTACCGGGTCCGCCGCCATGGCCGCCGGCGCCGAAGTCATCACCCACGAGGTGAACAAGGGCAAGGGCGAGGGCCTGAAGACCGGCTACGCCTGGGCCCTGGCCGAGAAGATCGAGTGGGTCTTCACCCTTGACGCCGACGGGCAGCACCTGCCCGCGGAGATGCAGGCCTTCCTGGACGCGGCTGCCACCGGCAAGTACGACGTGCTGGTGGGTACGCGCATGGCACAGGTGGCGGACATGCCCTGGATCCGTCTCAAGACCAACCAGTTCACCAGTTGGGTGGTGAGCCGCCTGGCGGGACAGACGATCCCCGACAGCCAGAACGGCTACCGGCTCTACCGCGCGGCGCTACTCGGCGGGGTGCGTCTGACCACCAGCCGCTACGACAGCGAATCGGAGGTACTGGTGCGCCTGGGCCGCAAGGGTGCCCGCATGGGTGCGGTGCCCATCACCACCGTCTACGGCGACGAGGAGAGTTCCATCAATCCCCTGGTGGATACGGGCCGCTTTTTCCGGCTCGTGGTCCGTCTCATATTTTCCAGAGACTGAGGTAACGCATTGGATAAGGAACGCCACGTACTGATCACCAAT
>QNDV01000465.1 GCA_003646045.1 bacterium | reverse complement strand
TGTTGCGATAGTCGCGGCCGCGGCCACGCCGCCCACCACCCTGGCGCTTGCGCACCACTACACGGGCCGGGCGTCCGCCCAGCAGGCCCAGGAAACCGCTCTTGGGTTCCTCGACCACTTTCACGTCCACCTCGTCGCGGCGCGCGCCCAGTTTCAGCAGCGCTTCGCTGACGGCGGCGTCGACGGTCTTGCCTTGGACTTCTATTTTGTCGGTCATGTTGTCTGAGCTCCCTTGCTCGGTGCCGTCTGGTGGATCCGCCAGGACTGGTAGCCCTGCATGATCGTGTTTACGAGCCAGTAGAGTACCAGCCCGGACGGCATGTTGTAGAAGATGAAGACCATGATCAGCGGCATCATCGTGTTCATGGCGGCCATCTGGCCACCCGCACCGCTGGTCGGGGTCATCTTGGTCTGGAAGTACATGGCTATGGCCATGAGGATGGGAAGTACGTTCAAGTCCGATCCCAGGACCGGCAGTGCGAAGGGCAACTGCGTAATGGCGTCGGGCTGGGACAAGTCCGTCATCCACAGTACGAAGGGCTGGCCACGCAGATCGATAGTGTGGCTCAGTCCCTGGTACAGGGCGATAAAGACCGGCGATTGGACCAACAGAGGTAGGCAACCCGATAGGGGGTTTACCTTTTCCTCCTTGTAGAGCGCCATGGTCGCCTGGTTCAACTTGTCCTTGTCGTTCTTGTACTTCTCCTGCAGCGCCTTCATTTTCGGCTGCAGTTCCTGCATTTTCTTCATGGATTTGGTCGAGGTCTGCGTCAACGGGTAGAAGGCGAGCTTGGTCAGTACCGAGAAGAGAATGATGATCACCCCGTAGTTCGGGATGTACCGGTACATGAACGCCAACAACCACAGAACAGCCTCGGCCAACGGCCGGAACAATTTCCAGCCCAGGTCCATGCCTTTTTCCAGACCTTGGTCATATGCAGCGAGCAGTTCGGCCTTCTGGGGGCCGATGTAGAGGTCGAGGTCCGCGGTGGCGATCTCGCCGCCGGGGCCGGACCGCGCCGGTACGGTCAGTGTCCAGGACTGTGCCATCAGCTCCTGGTCACCACCGAGTCGTGCGGTTCCCTCGACCGGTTCCCCCTGCTCCTGGGGAACGATGCCGATCACGGTGAAATAGCGGTTCTGCACGGCGGCAAAGTGCACCGAACCATGCATTTGCTCCTCCACCTTCTCCACGTTCTTCTTCAAACCCTGCCGCTTCTTGTAGACGTACTCGTCGCCTACGCGCAGCAGCGAGCGCATGGACGCCTCCTCGAGGCGTTGCACTCTTTCAGTGGGGGCGATGCCCTGATTCCAGCCGAAGCGGAAATCCTCGGGTCGACCCAGCAGTTCCAGTGAGCGCCGCGTGGGGCCGCCGTCCACGGCGACCAGGGCGTAGCTCAGCCGGATGTTGTAGGTGTCGGGGGTGAAGGTGAAGGTCTTGCGCACCTCCATGCCACCCGCCAGGGAAACGAAAAACTCCACCGAGGCAGCCTCTTCCTCCGCGCCCACCTGCATCTCGTGGCGGTCGGTGCGGAAGACGGACGTACCCAGATCCAACTCCGCATCGCGGAACAACAGGGCATCCTCGCTGAAGGCGGGAATATCCTCCGGCACCAGGTGCACGTTGCCCCCGGCGTGGTAACCGAATTCCAGGCCTTCCCAGTCCACGATGCGGCCGCCCTTGGTATCAATGGTCAGGCGATACAGGGGAGTGGTGACGGTCACAAGCTGGGGAGCGGGCTCGTTCACAGGTCGCAGGGCGTCCTGCGATGTGCGAACGGGCTCGGCCGCCGGCGTGCCGATCTCCCAATTCTGTTCGTTGGTATCGAGGATGGGATCAGCGGTGTCGGTGATCTCCTGCGTCGGCTCGTTGGTGGTGTCGGTCGGGTCGGTGGTCACCAGTTCCACCGGTTCCGGATCCGGTGCGGGGTAGAACTTCTTCATCACGTACTGTGACCCGACAAGGATCACGAATATCAGTCCGAAGGCCAGAAATGTGCGCCTATCCATGGACGGTGTCTCCGTTGGTCGAGGAAGTGGTTCGTTTGGTCGCGGAAGAGGTGCTGTCCATAGCCGGTGGCACGTGGTCCACACCGCCGGGATGCCAGGGATGACAACGGGCGATACGTTTCATGGAGAGCCAGGAGCCGCTTATAAGCCCATGGGAGCGAAGAGCTTCCAGGCTATAGGCGGAACAGGAGGGATGGAACCTGCAGGTTGACGGCAGCAACGGCGACAGCAGCCGCCGGTACAGCACGATCAACGCGTATGGCAATCGCCACATTAAAAAAATCCCGTGGGTGCCCCCGCCCCGGACAGGAAGTACAGGATGAGGCGTTCAGGCACCGGTTTGGCGGCGCGGTCATCCGGACGGAGCGGTGCGATTGCTCAACGGTGCGCTGCGTCGCGGGAGTGTTCAAGAGGCGCTGCGGCGGGAGCATCTTCTCCCAGCAAGCGGTCCAGCTCCTGCTGTACCTCCCGGGACGACGCACCCAATATGGCGTGCCGTGCAACCAGGACGATCCAGAGTCTCTCTTCTGCACTCCGGCTGGACGTCTGCGTGCCCGTCTCCGGAAAAAACCTCGCACTCACGCTTCGGACACCGTCGCGATCGCCCAGGACCCCCAGGAGCCTGGCTTCGCGCAGCAGTCTCTTGGCGCGGTTCCTCTGAACCGCTCCGCCAACCTTGCGGCTGGCCACGACCGCGCGGGCGGTGTCGTCCGCCTGCAACAGGTAAACTACGAGCAGGCGTCCTACTTTCTTGACGCCGTGCTCGTAGACCTTCTGGAATTCGGATCTATGTCGCAAAGACCGCCATGGTCTGCGGTCCCGACCCGTCATTGTATCTACGCCGAGATGCGCTTGCGCCCCTTG
This sequence comes from bacterium, assembly GCA_003646045.1. Next base: position 212 of record QNDV01000465.1, on the reverse strand, counting down.
GCACGCCGGCGCTTGAGCACCAGGCGTCCGGCCTTGGTCGACATGCGCTTGCGAAAGCCATGACGTCGGGCGCGCTTCAAATTGCTCGGCTGGAACGTCCGCTTCACGGATCTCTCCTTACGTTCACTTTCGATCCTGGTTTCAGCGGCGATACGGTAATTAATCTGAAGGGAAGTGTCAAGGAAATGCGCGGGTTATCCCCGCGGAGGATA
>QNDV01000464.1 GCA_003646045.1 bacterium | reverse complement strand
GGAAAGTGGCAGCATTACAATTGCTATAACGCCACTTGTGAATAGCGGCGGGCAAACAGTTCGCTGGTACGCGTTCAGCAACTGGACAATTCCGGAACCGGGATTTTTCAGTCTGCTTGCGTTGGCAGGATTGGGATTTTTGAGAAGGAAGTAATATATGGAGTGCAGTAATAAAGACTCGCTCAAACACTTAATAAAACCTGCGAGTCATTTACTGCGGCTTCCCGATTGTACTTATTCGGGAAGAATTTCTGGTAAGAAACATAAATAAACAGCGTCATATAATTTGATGGAATTTATAATTTTTTCCGCATCGATCGAAAAAAATTATCCGCAACAAATGATTTTTTTGAAAATACAAAAAAATCTTTATTGTTGCACTCCAAAAAACCAACGTTTCTCCTTTGTTAAGTTGGTTAATGCAGCGGCGGCGACGGAAACGTCGTCGCTGTAGCAATATATTAAGTCTAAAGTAGAAAGGTCAAAAGTTAAAGGTCAAAAGTTAAAGGTCAAAAGTTAAAGGTCTAAAGACCACCTAGCCCTGTCTGGCACCACTACCCGAGGGAGTATTCGGGATGTGCCACGTAAAACAGCAGGGGAGTCAAAGAGCAAACACAATCCGATTTAAATTTTAAATTTATCCCGATTCTTAAGCACGACTAAAAACTATCGGGATTAATTTTCTCAACTAAACGAAAACTTAACAACTATGAAAAAAACATTTACATCAACAGTTCTATTAATTTTCTTTTCATTTTTTTTAACGGCTTCCGCACATTCTGAAATTGTCTTCAAAGACACTTTCGAAAACGTGCCGGATAATTCCGGCATAAATGTCAACTACGATATCGCAGGCAGACAATCCGGAACTATCGCGCCGACCAATTATGTTACCGGTGGAAATAGTCCTGGAACTTTTACTAACCTAATTGTTTCCGGAGAAGTAAGTCAACTCGGTCCTGCGGCGGGAGGATATTTTTCGCCTGACGTCAATTTTATTGATTTGGAGGAGAATTTCGTTGTTGAGTGTGATGCTTTGATTGGTACCGGCGCTACGTGGCTCGATGTAGCAATAGGCAGCTCAGTGCGATACAAATCCTCATGGGTAGACGGCCACGGGGTAACTTTTCAAAAACCCAACACCATATTTTTTTATGAGAATCAAACTACACTTGCTGCTCATCCTGTCGGCATAAATATGGCGTCCAACATGCACATAGCTTTTGTTGTGGCAAACAAAAGTTACGGCGGAGACGACAAACCAAGAGTTTCACTCTTTGTCAACGATAAAGCGCTGCCGATTTACACCTTGATGGACGGGGGTTTTCGTTACGAGTATTACACTCGCGAAGGTTCCAACTCATACACCGATAATCTTTTGACTTTTCTAAGTTTTAATGAATCTAATCCAAGCTTTTTTGACAATGTAACTATTAAAAATATAGCTAAATCAATTTCGACAAAACGCTGGCTTACAGACTCTGATTTGGGACTGGACAACAGCAAGACTTACTCACATGCAGTGAATTTTAATACGAATGCTAATGTAACTATTGCCGGCGTAACATTCAACTACGCTACAAATAACCAAATTGCCGGCGCGAACTGGACACTCAGAAACGATGTCGGCAACGTCTGGAGATTTCAGAATTATACTGCCGACATGCAAATCATCGGGGATGGCAAAGGCCTCGGAGGGAATTATGTTGACACTATATGGCGTACCGCAAGTACACTTGAACTGACAGGTTTGACACCTGGTGACGTGAACTCTCTCAAACTTTACGGCATAGCTGAATTTGGCGCTGAGCCGGATAATCATCGTGAGAATTATCTTGCGATGTCTGTTGGCGGGCAGTATGAAATTGACCAGAACGAATTTGACGAAGGCACAGGAATAATATATAATATTTTATATACTGTTCCTGACAGCGGCAACATTACATTAGCCATGTCGCCGTTGGGAACTGCCTACAAAAATCAGTATCGCTGGTACGCTTTCAGCAACATGGAAGACGCACCGCCGCTCGTAGCGGAAAATGTTTCCGCTTCACAGGGAACTTATTCCAACAAAGTTGCTGTAACCTGGGATTCGGCGGGAGGCGCGGAAAAATACCAGGTTTATCGGAACAACACGAACGACAGTGGAAGTGCTGCTGCTGTTTCCGGCGAATTGACAGGTAATTCATTTGAAGACACGACTGTAACGCCAAACGTCTATTATTATTATTGGGTGAAATCCGGCAACTCAAACGGTTGGAGCGAGTTCAGTGATTCATCTCTTGGATTTGCTACCGATGCTGCCGCGCCGGACAAGCCGACAAATGTTTCTCCTTTTGACGGTTCAGAACTCACTTCTTTTCCTGTAACTCTGGAAGGTTCAGCTTATTCCGGAGGCTGGCCGATGAAATCTTCACAGTGGCAGATCAACAATCAAACTAATTTCAGTTTCGTAAATTATGACAGCGGCGAAATTATCTCAACAGCAACAAGCATCGTGGTGCCGAGTTCTCCACTTGGAACGCAAAATTACTGGCGTATCCGATACAGAGACACTCTCAACTCATGGAGTGACTGGTCGGATAACACAGGTTTCAGCATCGAAAGAAACACAAATTCGTCGTACTATTTTTACGACACATTCAATAACGTCACCGGCTCAGGTGATGTGAACAAGAATTATTATGTTTCCGGCCGTCAGTATGGTACAGAAGCGCCGCTCGAGTATTCGGTAACAGGTATTTCAGAAGTCGGCCAATCAGCGGTTAATCCCGATGAGCTGACGCTCAGCGGCGTCGGAGCCGCGTGCTCGCCTAACCGGAGCTTCGAGAAATTCACTGAATTTAAAGTAGAGTGTGATATTGAACCAAGTGTGTCGGGTACAGGCATCTCTTTCGGTAAAATCTCTCAGAATCTCCCTCCGGACACTTCTGGCGGTATGGGATTCATCTTCTACGGCGGCGGTGCCGGCAAATACGACGTTTACATTGGAAATACACTGCTTGGGACATTCACCAATCAGGCAGTGTCGGCCAGCAGACTCCGCGTCATGGTCTCAGCGGCAACGGAGGATTTTGAAAACGAAACGGCATACATT
>QNDV01000463.1 GCA_003646045.1 bacterium | reverse complement strand
CTTATAATCGACAACACGGCGACCCTGACCTCACTGCGCTGCGATGCCCTGACCTCCATCGGGCAGGACATCTATATACGCAACGCTGCGGGTCTGGCCGACCTGTCGTTCATGGCGGGCTTCGCAGCGGCGAGCGATGCCTTGGGCGGCGACCTGACCCTGGCCAACAACACGAGCCTGGCGGACATCAGCGCCCTGAGCGGTTTCTCATCCATGGGCGGCAACCTGGATCTGACCAACAACGACAACCTGACGTCCCTGGATGCCCTGGCCAGTTTCACCGCCATTCCGGGCACGGTGTGGGTGCGGGATAACGGTCGGCTTACGGACCTGTCCGGCCTGGCGAGCATCGCGTCAATTGACGGGATCCTGATGATCGACGACAATGCGTCCCTGACCGCCCTGGGACTGGACGCTTTGGCTGGACTGACCTGGGACCTGTACGTGAGGAACAACGGGAGTCTGTGTGCTGACCGTGCCACCGATCTGCAGACCCAGCTCGAGGGACACGGCTGGGCCCAGACGGCCTATCTGTCGGGGAATAGCGGGGTCTGTCCCTGACAAACGCCAATGAAGCCGATTTCCATCGCCGCCGTGCTGCTCATCAACCTGTTCATCGCGGTGAGATACACGGTGTTGACCCGCCGCGGTGTCATCAAACCGGCCCTGGCCATGTGGATCTTCTTCTCCATTGCCGTGGCAGGCAGTCTTACCACCTACCTGTCCGATGGCGACTACGCACTGCTGGACAACATCCTCAACTCTGCCGACCTGATTCTCTGCGTGTATGTGGCGGTGATCATCTTCGTCTTCGGCGACGTGAGCACGCGATTCACGCGCTTCGACCGCGGCTGCCTGATCGCGGTGGTTATCATCATGGCGTTCTGGGCCTTCACTCACCGCCACGCCGAGGCCAATCTCCTGATCCAGACGATTCTCGTCATTGCCTATTTCCCGGTTATCAAACGGCTCTGGAATTCCAACGAGAACACCGAGTCCTTCGCCGCCTGGATCGGCCTGCTGCTGGCACCGGTTTTCTCGCTGCTTTCGAGCAAGGGTACCCTTGCCACGGTCTATGCCGTCCGGGCCATGGTATCGGCAATGCTGTTGCTGGTGCTGATGACCAGGGCGGAGATACGCAGCCGGTCGCGTTAGCTGATTCCATCTGTCGACAATGATTGCCTCGTGTGGTGGAATCGGATGATCACAGGGCGCGTGAGGGTGGATCAGCCAGTTGAACCGCCCGTTCGTCCCGACCCCGGATAGCGGCCACGATAACGAGGGGCAATGTCATGCGTGAATTCCTGGATTCCTGCCGAAAATACCTGGACGACGGGCAAGCCAAGACCATCGTCATGGGTAACGAGGCCGCCGACCTGGACTCCATGGCTTCGGCCGTGGCTTTTGCCTATCTGCTGGCCAACAGTGGTGCTGCCGACGGCAACCGGCCCATTCCGGTGATGCCGATTCCCCGTGCCGATTTCGCCCTGCGCACCGAAGCAGTCTTCGTGTTCAAGGCAGCCGGGATTCCCGTCGACTCCCTGCTTTTCCGGGATGAGGTGGACCTTGAGGCCCTCATGACCGCCGGTGGGCAACTCACCCTCGTGGACCACAATCGGTTGTCCAAAGAACTCGATTCAGCGGGCTATGGTGAGCGGGTAGCAGCGCTCATCGACCATCACGATGATGAAGGGCTTTACGAGTCGGCACAGCCCAGGATCATCGAAGCTGTCGGTTCGGCGGCCACGCTGGTCAGCCTCGAACTCCATCGTCTTGAACCGGGTCTTATCCAGGCCGAGTTGGCGACGCTGCTGCTGGGCACGATCCTGCTCGATACGGTAAACCTCGACCCGCAGGCCGGCAGGGTGACCGACAAGGATCTGGAAGCCAGTCGTATCCTGGCAACCTTGGCCCGGGGCCACGACGATACCGACCGGTTCTTCGCCCAGGTCCAGGCAGCGAAGTTCGACGTGTCGGATCTGTCGACGCGCGATCTGCTGCGCAAGGACTACAAGCAATGGACCCTGGGGGAAGTGGTGTGTGGATTCGCCTCGGTCCTGTTGCCGGTCCAGGAGTGGGCCGAGCGTGACCCGGCTCTGGCGGCGGTCTTTGCCGATTTTGCCGCCGAGCGCGGCTTGGACCTGTTGGTGGCGATGAATGCCTACACGCGACCGGATTTCCAACGTGATCTCGTGGTCTATGCCACGGAGCAGCCGCTGCACGACAGGGTTACGGCGGAATTGAAGCGGCGTGACCTGGACCTGGAGGCGACCCCGGTTGATACGGGGCCACTCGAGTCCGGTGCCATATCCTGCTACCGGCAAGGCAACCTGGCGATCTCGCGCAAGAAACTGCAGCCTATATTGAGTGACTACCTGGCGGAGCAATAGACAGCCGGAAAACGATGGCCGACCGTTGGGTCACCGTCAGTCCAGCTGCAGGGCCTGCCTGATCGCTGCCGTCTCGAAGACCTGGATGCGGTTGTTCCCCTGATCCACCACATACAGGCGTTCGAAGTCGGGCCCGAAGGCCATCCCGTCGCCACTCGAAATCTCAGCGGTCGAGGAAAATATTCCTGTCAGAATCTCGGCGCGGAAGACGAGGATCTCGCCGGCGTCCTCATTCAGGACATACAATACGCCTCGCTCGTCGAAGGCCATCCCCTCCAGGTCGCCCTCCAGGAACCGCTCGTATTTCTGGTCGACATCCGTCAGATGGGGTACATCATCCATGCTGGCGGCCCGTTGTTCGACCAGGGCGAAAACGCCCGAGTGGGGGAGGTTGCCCAGGTGTCCACCACGTATGCCGAAAATCTGCACCCGGTGGTTGCCTTCGTCCGCGATATGGAGGCGTTCCCGGTGGATCGCCATGGACTCGATTTCATTCATCCCGCTGCCGCGTTTGTCGCTTTTGCCGATGGCATAGAGAAACTCGCCACCGGGGGAAAAGACCTGCACGTCGTTGCGTTCCTTGTCCGACACGTAGACGAGGTCAAGATGATCGATGGCCAGACCCTGCGGCGTCAGGAACTGGCCGGGCCCGGTACCCGGCTGGCCGAAGTCGCGCAGGAAATTTCCCGACAGGTCGAAAACCAGAACCCGGG
>QNDV01000462.1 GCA_003646045.1 bacterium | reverse complement strand
TGGACCGCATGCTGGACCTCGCCGGCGCCGCCATCGCCAAGATCAACGAATTGCAGCGCCAGGTGCTCGCGACCTGACCGTGGGGGAGGATCGGCCCATGCCCAACGAGGCGCGCACCATCGTGCTGGCCAGCCGCAACCAGGACAAGCTCCGCGAGCTCCGTCAGATCTTCGCGGAAAGTTCTTTCAATGTGGTTGCCGCCCTGGACTACCCCGACTTGTCCGAGATCATCGAGGACGGCACCACGGCTCTCGGCAACGCCACGCGCAAGGCCGTGGCCGTGGCCGCCCACACCGGTGAGATCACCGTGGCCGACGACACCAGCTTCCAGATCCGCACTCTCGGCGGTCTACCCGACATCTTCGCCTCCCGCTTTGCCGGCCCTGCCGCCACTTATGACGACAATGTCGAATTGGCCCTCGAGCTCATGGCGGGCGCACCGGACGCCGCGCGGCAGGCTCGCTTCGAGACCAGCATGGTGTGGATCGATCCGCGGCCTGCCGGCGTGACCACGGCGGCCGCTGCTGCCGCGGCGCCGGGGGCGGTGGCGCGTTGGCTGCACGATCCGCGCCAGGTCGGGCCGGCGAATCGGCCGACCGTGGACCAGGGAGCGCGGCGCCGCATCTGGTCCGACTACCTGGCTCAGGCCGGGACCCTGTCGGTGAGCGGGGGCGTCGATACCCAGCGGCTGGTGTCGATTGCCGGGGAGCTGGTGGCGCCTTTCCTCGCGGGGGGGCGACCGACCGATGCTGCGCCGGACGCGATCCAGGTGCCCGACACGCGGGCCTGGACCACCAGCGGGCCTGATGGCCCCGGGCGATTCCTGAATATCCCGACGCTCGCCGAGCTTCCGGCCACTGCACCGGGGCGCTCGGCTCCGCTCGGGCCGGTCTGGTTGGAGCTGTCGGCGAGTGGCCGTTTACTCGGGAATCTCGGCCGACAGCGACTGGGAGCGGGCGGATTCGGCTACGATCCGATCTTCGTTCCGGTGGGTGGCAGACGGACCCTGGCCGAGCTCGAGGCGACCGAGAAGAACGCCATCAGCCACCGTGCCCGGGCCCTGCGCCGGCTGGTGGCGGCGGCGCAGCGGGTGTACGAATCGAATTGACGGGACCGTCGCGCGTGGGTGTCGCTCGTCGTTTCGCGGTGACCGGGATTGACAGCCGGCCGGTTGGACTCTATCAATGCTGTCCCTGCGATGCTCGGGATCGTGCGGGTACGAGAATTGCCTCGGGTCGGGGCGTAGCGCAGCCCGGTAGCGCAACGGCTTTGGGAGCCGTGGGTCGCAGGTTCAAATCCTGTCGCCCCGACCACACATCTTGACAGTGGCTGTCGCTGTCGCCATAATTTGCAGTCCCGCGCGCCGGGAACTGGAGAACAATGCGCCCGTAGCTCAGCTGGATAGAGCAGTGGACTTCTAATCCACAGGTCGCAGGTTCGAGTCCTGCCGGGCGCGCCACCGGCGGTTTCATGGTGGTGGATGTAGCTCAGTTGGCAGAGCCCCTGGTTGTGGTCCAGGTGGTCGTGGGTTCGAGTCCCATCATCCACCCCATTTTTTTCTACAGAACAAGATACCTCCCAATCCAGTCAGGCGACCCGCAAGGTTGCCGTACACCATCAGGAGGATCCGATGGCTAGCGTGAACAAGGTCATCATTATCGGGAATCTCGGGGCCGATCCCGAGATCAAGTACACCAGCTCGGGCAACGTGCCTGTGGCCAATCTGCGCGTGGCGACCAGCGACCGCTGGCAGGACAAGTCCAGCGGCGAGTGGCAGGAACGCACCGAGTGGCATCGCATCACAGCCTGGCGGCACCTGGCGGAACGGGCCCAGCGGTTCCTGCGCAAGGGCAAACAGGTGTACGTGGAGGGGCGTCTCGAGACGCGCAAGTGGCAGGACCGGGACGGCAACGATCGCTACACCACCGAGATCGTCGCCCGCGAGTTGATGATTCTCGGACGACGTGAAGAGGATGACGGTGGCGGCGGACAGCCCATGGCCGGGGAAGCCAAAGAAGGCGCCGGCAACTTCGAGCCGCCGCCCATGCAGAACAGTCCGACCGAAGACGACGACCTGCCCTTCTAGAATGTCTGAAAAGCGGGGCCGCCGGACCGGTGGCCTCGCTTATTTTCCCCGCAGCATAGCGTTGGTACTCTCGAGGAGTTCCTGGCCACGGTACGGCTTCTGGATGAAGCCACAGGCCGGGTCCGCACTCAGCACATGGGCCACCTGCTCCCGCCCATAACCACTGGAAAGCAGCACCGGTAGATCGGTGCGCAGCCGACGGACGCGCTCCAGGACTTCCAGCCCGTCGAGTCCCGGCATGGTCATATCCAGCAGGACCAGATCCACGGCGGCAGGGTCGTGCGCGAGGATCTCCAGGGCGTCGGTACCGTCTTCGGCCCGACTCACCTCGAAGCCGGCCGCGGTCAGCAACTGCCCCGCCACCTGGAGCACGGGCTTCTCGTCGTCCACGACCAGGACGTGCTTGATGGTGCGTGGCTTCGTCTGGTGGCTCGTCGTCACGATGGCCGCCGGGGCTGGAGACAGCGCCGAGCGCACTCCCACCACCGGCAGGTAGATCGCGAACGCCGAACCACGGAGTGGCTGCGACCGCACCGTCACCGCGCCATGGTGAGCCCGGACAATGCCCTGGACCGCTGCGAGTCCCAGACCGCGCCCCATGAACTTGGTGGTGAAGAAGGGCTCGAATATGCGCGACTGCTGCTCCTGCGGCATGCCGACCCCATCGTCCTCCACTTCGATCACGGCGTACGAACCGGCCGGCAACTCTCGTCCCGTCACCGGATCACTGAGCGGCTCGCGGACAGCGTCGTGCAGGCGGGTGCGCAGGGTGATCATGCCGGGCTTGTCTTCCTGCGCCTCGGTGGCGTTGGTGACCAGGTTCATGACCACCTGGCGGATCTGGGTCGCATCGGCTTCGACCACCGGCAGCCCGTCGGCCAGATCCAGTCGCAAGCCGGCGCCGCCGAGACTCATGTGCATGAGGGGCGCGAGGTCCTGGACCAGCCGCGTCAAATCGAGAGGCTCCACGAGCACCTTGCCCTTGCCGCTGAAGGCCAGCAACTGGCGGCAGAGGTC
>QNDV01000461.1 GCA_003646045.1 bacterium | reverse complement strand
TGGTCGAGGACCCGTCGGTCACCCCGGTCCAGACACAGTCCGCGTACCGTTACGGTTGATGGATCCACCGTGTCGTCCCCTGTCTGCGACAATGGCGTGTCAGATCGCGCCGTGGCGCCGACCGACTTTCCCGAACGCCGCCAGGCAGCGCGCCACGTGGTCTTCGCTGTGGGCAGCCGAGGCCTGCAGACGAATACGCGCCTGCCCCCGCGGCACCACCGGGAAGCTGAAGCCGATGCAGTAGATGCCCTCGTCCAGCAGGTCGGCCGACATGTTCTGGGCCAGGAAGGCGTCGTTGTCGTGACGACGGAAATGCACCGGCACGATGGGGTGGTCGCCCTCGTCCACGTCGAAACCCAGTTCGCGCAACCCGTCACGCAGCAGGCGCTGGTTGCGGTCCACCCGCCGCAGGGGCTCGGGATCCTCGCGCAGGATGCGCAGCACCTCCAGCGTCGCACCGCAGACCATCATGGGCAGGGAGTTGCTGAACAGATAGGGACGGCTCTTCTGGCGCAGCCACTCGATGACCTCGCCACGGCCGGCCGTGGCCCCGCCCAACGCACCGCCCAGGGCCTTGCCCAGGGTAGTGGTAATGATATCGACCCGTTCCATGACGTCGAATTTCTCGTGGGTGCCCCGCCCCGTGGGCCCCGTGAAGCCGGTGGCGTGGCTCTCGTCCACCAGCACCATGGCCTCGTAGCGGTCAGCCAGGTCGCATATCTCGGGCAGCCGGGCCAGATCACCGTCCATGCTGAAGACGCCGTCGGTCACCACCAGCCGGTGGGCGGCGCCCCGGGCTTCCTTGAGCTGGGACTCCAGGTGCTCCATGTCCGCATGCCGGTAGATGTAGCGCTGCGCCTTGGCCAGCCGCACCCCGTCGATGATGGACGCATGGTTCAGCTGGTCGGTGATGATGGCCGCATCCTTGTCCAGCAGCGGCTCGAACACGCCGCCGTTGGCGTCGAAGCAGGCGGCGTAGAGAATTGCGTCCTCCATGCCCAGGAAATCCGCCAATTCCCGTTCCAGTTGCTTGTGGAGGTCGGTCGTGCCGCAGATGAAGCGCACCGAACTGAGGCCGTAGCCCCACCGGTCCAGGGTCTGCTTGGCCGCTTCGACCACCCGCGGATCGGAAGCCAGGCCCAGGTAGTTGTTGGCGCAGAAGTTCAGGACGGTGCGCCCACCCACTTTGATCTCCGCACCCTGGGGACCCTCGAGGACGCGTTCGTCCTTGTAGAGACCCTGCTCGCGGATGGTATCCAACTCCTGGCGGAGCACTTCGCCCAGCTTGCCGTACATGCTTCTTGTCTCCTAGTAGCGCTTGGCCATCTCGTCCAGACTGACCACGGGTACCTTGTCCGCCCAGCCGGCCTGCCCGAAGGCGATCATGCGGGCCTTGACCACCTCGGCCATGGCAATACGTGCGGGCTTCATGTAGTCCCGCGGGTCGAACTTCTCGGGCTGCTCGGCGAAGACCTTGCGGATGGCGCCCGTGATGGCCAGGCGGTTGTCCGTGTCGACGTTGATCTTCCTGACGCCGTGCTTGATGCCCTCCTGGATCGCCTCGACGGGCACGCCGTAGCTTTCCTTCATGTCACCGCCGTACTGGTTGATGATGTCCAGCAGCTCGCGGGGCACGCTGCTCGAGCCGTGCATGACCAGGTGGGTGTCCGGCAGACGCCGGTGGATGTCCGCGATGAGGTCCATCTTCAGCACGTCACCCGTGGGCTTCTTGGTGAACTTGTAGGCGCCGTGGCTGGTGCCGATGGCCACGGCCAGGGCGTCGCAGCTCGTGTCCTTGACGAAGCGTTCGGCCTCCTCGGGATCGGTCAGGTGTTCCTGGGCCTCGTCACCGCTCAGACCGGCGCCGTGGCCGTCCTCGATGCCGCCCAGACAGCCGATCTCCGCCTCCACTGTGACACCCAGCGCGTGGGCCTTGTCCACTACCTGCTTCGTGACGTCCACGTTGTACTCGTAGCTGGCGGGGGTCTTGCCGTCCGCCTCCAGCGAGCCGTCCATCATCACCGAGGTGAAGCCCTGGTCGATGGCGCTGAAGCAGGTCTCGGGGCTGTTGCCGTGGTCCTGGTGCATGGCCATGGGAATCTGCGGGTTGAGTTCGGCCGCAGCCAGCATGAGATGCCTGAGGTAGTTGTCCTGGCTGTAGGAGCGGGCGCCCCGGCTGGCCTGGACGATCACCGGGCTGTTGGTCTCGGTGGCCGCCATCATGATGGCCTGGATCTGTTCCATGTTGTTCACGTTGAAAGCGCCGACGCCATAGCCGTTCTCGGCGGCGTGGTCGAGCATGACGCGCATGGGGATCAGAGGCATGGTTGGGCTCCTTGGCAGGGGGACGCGGTCCGCGGTCCGGGGTCTGGGCCGGATAGTTGAGTTCCCGACCAAGCTAAAGCAAGCAGGGCTTTGAGGCAATGGTGAACGGGAGCGGCCGCTGTTCCGTGGGGAACAGCGGCCGCATCAAGGGTTGGTGGAGGCGGCGGGAATCGAACCCGCGTCCGTAACCGGTACCCCGCCAGCGTCTACATGCTTAGTCCCCTGTCATTTAACCCGCCGGTTGGCCAGGGAACATGCCCCCCCGCAGGCTAGTCTCACAACTGTTTCGCCCTTTGGCCAGAGACCTGCCGCCGTGGCTAGACACCGGAAACGTCGCTCCCATGGACCAGTCCGGTGACCCCCCGGTCCGGGAACGAGCTACCTTATTTAGGCAGCCAGTGCGAAATTGTTTTCGTCACTTATTGGTTTTCCACCGTTTAACGAGATCCGTGGAATCTCGGCATGCAGCCAACGGTCCCCCGACCACGTCGAAGCCAGATCGCCCCCACTCAGGCCGCTACCCGGGACCGGGTCGCTGTATTCAATATAGCACCTTGGCCCATCGCGGGCCAACTGTGCGTAACCCCTACTTCGTGACCAGCAACTGCATGTACGCCCCGAGGTCCTTCTGCTCCTCGAAGGCCATGGTCGCCTCGATCACCCGGTCCTGCGCGGCGGTATCCATCACGCCGGACGCATTCGCCCTGAACTTGGCCACCAGCTCGTCGTCGCTCAGGGGGTTCTGCGGACTGCCCTTGGCGTGGTCCACCGTGGCGGTG
>QNDV01000460.1 GCA_003646045.1 bacterium | reverse complement strand
GGTTCCCTCCGGGGGCGTGAGCGTCTGGTCGGGTACTGCCGTACAGATTGCCAAGTGTTGCGCGCAGTGTCAATTCGTGACGTATATCAGGTCTGGGTGCCCTTGATCCAGGCCCAGGCCTCAGCAAGTTCCGCGGGTTCGAAATGCTTCTCGCCGATACCGACAAGCTTGGCGAACGGGCTGTCCAGGTTGACCAGCCATTTCCAGACCTTGCTGTCCGAGACAATGGCGATCCGGTCGATCCGCTTCATGTGGGTCATGATCCACTTCAGATCCTCGATACCGGCTTCGATTCCCCAGCCCGCCTTTTCCCCCAGAACTACCAGGGCACTGACCTTGCCGTGCTCTGCGACGAGGCCGTCAATGATCCCCAGCAATTGCTTTTCCTCATCCAGGGTCACCTTGCCGGTGATCTCGACGCCCAGGACATGACCTTCACTCTCCGGTAGTTTCGTGATCATCATGAATCCCTTCTGTTTGACAGCAGGGTATGCAGGGCCGCGGCGAACGACATGAACAACAGGAACGCCGTTACCACACCAATGCTGAAAAGCACGGCATAGCTCCATCCGGAAAGGTACGTCCTGAAAACCAGCAACCCCACCCCATGAAGCACCTGTGTAACGCTGACGACTACCAGAATCCAGACGCTGGCTGCCAGGTTACTCCACAGATAAGAAACTCCCGCCAGGATCGCGCCAACGCTGGAGCGCCTCAGGAACACCAGGGGCCAAACGTAGATGGTCAACATGCTCAACGCCGCGTGAACGCCGATGCTGGCCGGATAGTAGATACCGGTCGATGAAGCCAGGCGGGCCACCAACAAGCGTGGCACCAGGAATACTACCCCGGTTATCACAGCGGTCAGCAGATAGTGGCGGCTGTATTCCTTGAGGATCTCCCAATTCGTCGCAGGCCGTCCCGGCACAGCCTGGGAGATGATACGGCCGTACACGATGATATGCAGCGATACGGTGGCTATTCCCATGGGCAACAACAGAACATCCGACATGCCGCTGGTCACGATTGCCAACCCGATACCGGCAGCAATGATCAACGGCCAACAGGAATAGACCATCAGCAGTGCGTACTTTAATTGCCTGTCCATCGCAAACCCCCACTAACCGGCGGAACCATGGCCCCCGGGGGCCACAGGCTGACGGTCGGTCCCTAACCCATCAGTTCCTTGTGCGCCTCGATGAGCCTCTCCACCACCGACGGATCCGCCAGCGTGCTCACATCCCCCAGCCCCGTGTACTCCCCCGCCGCGATCTTGCGCAGTATCCTCCGCATGATCTTACCCGACCGCGTCTTCGGCAGACCCGGCACGACCATGATGGCGTCGGGCGTGGCAATGGGGCCGATGACATGGCGCACCTGCTCCTTGAGCGAACCTACCAGTTCGCCGGGGGTGGTGCCGTTATCCACGCCACAGATCACGTAGGCGAAGATGCCCTGGCCCTTGATCTCGTGGGGGAAGCCCACCACTGCTGCCTCGGCCACCGCCTCGTGGGCCACCAGGGCCGATTCCACCTCGGCGGTGCCCATGCGGTGTCCGCTGACGTTGATGACGTCGTCCACGCGGCCGGTGATCCAGTAGTAGCCGTCCTCGTCGCGGCGGCAGCCGTCGCCCGTGAAATAGTAGCCCGGGTATTGGCTGAAGTAGGTCTCGTAGAAGCGGTGGTGATCGCCCCACACGGTGCGGGCCTGCCCCGGCCAGGACTGGGCCAGGCACAGGTTACCCGAGACGCCGTTGCCCTCGATGGGCTTGCCGTCGGGATCCATCAGCACCGGCTTGACGCCGAAGAAGGGGAAGGTGGCCGAGCCCGGTTTCATGGGTGTGATACCCGGTAGGGGCGTGATCATGATGCCGCCGGTCTCGGTCTGCCACCAGGTGTCCACGATGCAGCTCTTGCCCTTGCCCACCTTGTCGAAGTACCAGCGCCAGGTATCGGGGTTGATGGGCTCGCCCACGGTGCCCAGCACGCGCAGGCTGTCGCGGGTGGATTTCTCGAGGTGCTGGTCGCCTTCACGGGCGATGGCGCGGATGGCCGTGGGCGCGGTGTAGAAGATGTTCACGCCCAGGTCGTCCACGATCTGCCAGTAGCGGCCGGCGTCGGGATAGGTCGGAATGGACTCGAACATCACCGTGGTGGCCCCGTTGGCCAGGGGTCCGTAGATGATGTAGCTGTGGCCGGTGATCCAGCCGATATCCGCGGCGCAGAAGTACACGTCGCCCGGGTGGTAGTCGAAGACCACGCGGTGGGTCATCTGGGCGTAGACCATGTAGCCGCCGGTGGTGTGCATAACGCCCTTGGGTTGGCCCGTGGAGCCCGAGGTGTAGAGGATGAACAGCGGATCCTCGGCGCCCATCCATTCGACACTGCAGGTGGAGCGCTGCTTGCGGCACTCCTCGTCCAGCCAGAAGTCGCGGCCCGCGCGCATCTCGGTATCAGCATCGGTGCGACGCGCCACCAGCACCGTCTCCACCAGGTCCAGTCCGTCCACCGCCCGGTCCACGGTCTTCTTCAACTTGAGGACCTTGCCCCCGCGCAGTCCCTCGTTGGCGGTGATGACGATCTTGCAGCCTGCGTCCAGGATGCGGTCGCGGATGGCCTCACTGCTGAAGCCGCCGAAGACGATGCTGTGAATGGCGCCGATGCGCGCGCAGGCAAGCATGGTGTAGGCCAGTTCGGGGATCATGGGCATGTAGATGCACACCCGGTCACCTTTGCGCACGCCGTGGGCCTTGAGCACGTTGGCCACCCGCGCCACCGAGTGCTTGAGTTGGCGGTAGGTGATGTGTTCGTACTCGCCCGGCTCGTCCTTGACCCAGACGATGGCGTCCTCGTCGCCCCGCTCGTTCAGGTGCCGGTCCACGCAGTTGTAGCAGGCGTTCAGCCGCCCCCCGTTGAACCAGGCGAAGTCCACGTTCTCGTAGTCGCTGTCGAAGACCTGCCGCCACTTGTGAAACCAGGTGATGTTCTCGGCTTCCTTGGCCCAGAAGGTCTCCGGGTCGTCGAGGGACAGGCGGTAGAGGCGCTCGTATTCTTCCATGGAACCGATGCTGCTGCGGGCAGCGACCTCGGGGCTGGGCCCGTAGACTTCGGGGGG
>QNDV01000459.1 GCA_003646045.1 bacterium | reverse complement strand
GCACCTGAACAGGGCTGGGATCGCGATACCACCCTGGAGAACCTGGCCCTGAAAGCTGGGTTACCCGCAGACGCCTGGCGCCACGATTGCCGATTGCAGATCTTCGAGGCCGAAATTTGTGAGGCCTGATTACGGCCGGTATAGCCCTGGGCGCCGGCGGTAGGGGTGCGATTAGCAGTTGTTTCGATGTGACCATGGCACTATTCTTTCGGCTCACGACAGCCGTCAGACGCCGACACCTTCCCACCCCGGCCACCGTTTCAGGGTGACCGATCCAGGGAGATCATGGGGCTTCTCAAAAAGGTTCATCAGTTCCAGGCCGCGCGCGAGCTCATGGACGCGGGGCTGTACAACTACTTCCGGCCGATCGAATCGGCGCAGGAGAGTACGGTCCGCTACAACGGGCGTGAAGTCATCATGCTCGGCAGCAACAACTACCTGGGGCTCACCAATCACCCCAAGGTGAAGGACGCCGCCAAGGCTGCGCTGGACAAGTACGGTACCGGTTGCGCCGGGTCCCGTTTCCTGAACGGTACCCTCGACGTGCATGTGGAACTGGAAGAGAAACTCGCCGCCCTGGCGGGCTCGGAAAAGGCGCTGGTCTTCTCCACCGGTTACTTCGCCAACCTGGGCACCATCTCCACCATGGTCGGCCGCAACGAGGTCGTCATTGCCGACCGCACCGACCACGCCTCGATCATCGACGGCTGCCGCATGAGTTTCGGCCGGGTGCGCAAGTACCATCACCAGGACATGGAGCACCTGGACTACTGCCTCGAGAAGGAAAAAGAAGCCAACAAGCTCGTGGTCGTGGACGGCGTCTTCTCCATGGAAGGCGACGTGGTGAAGCTGCCCGAGATCGTGGCGCTGGCCAAGAAGCACGAGACGCTGGTGATGGTGGACGACGCCCACGGCGTGGGTGTCATGGGCAAGCACGGCCGCGGCACCTGCGACCACTTCGGCCTCACCGACGACGTCCACCTCATCGTCGGCACCTTCTCCAAGAGTCTGGCCTCGGTGGGCGGCTTCGTGGCCTCCGACGCTGACACCATCCACTTCATCCAGCACATGGCCCGGGTCATCATCTTCTCGGCCAGTCCCCCGCCCGCCTCGGTGGTGGCGGTCTCGGCAGCCATCGACGTGATGCTCGAGGAAGAGTGGCGGCATGAGGCGCTCTGGAAGAACACCAACATCATGATGGAGCGGCTCAAGGATGCCGGGTTCAACACCGGCGCCAGCGCGACGCCCATCATCCCGGTGGTCACCGGCGGCGACGAGGTCACCTATAGCATGTGCGTGCAGTGCTGGGAGGAGGGCGTGTTCGTCAATCCCATCGTCTCGCCGGCCGTGGAACCCGGCAACGCACTGCTGCGCCTGTCGCTCATGGCGACTCATACCGAGGACGAGATCCACAAGTGCATGGACATTCTCACGTCGGTTGGTAAGAAGCTGGGCGTCATCTGAGGCGATCGGGTTTCCCACACCTACCTTCACACACCAGCGCCCTGGGTCCCGCAAGCGACGCCCCGGGGCGCTGGTGTGTGAAGGTAGGTGTGGGAAACCGCGTCAAAGGGGTTCCGGTCGGGCGCCGTGGGGCAGGAGGAACCCCTCAACAGATCGGCGAGTGCGGCGTCCGTCGGATGTCCGTCTGCACACGGGTCGGCTCCAGAGCGTCGCTTGCGGGATCAGGAGACGACCCGTGTGCAGACGGACATCCGACGGGATCCGTACTTGCCGATTTACCCGATTGCGGGCACCCTGGGAGGAAGTCAAACTCCAAGGAGCCACCATGTCCATCACAGTCGAACCGGTTCGCGGCGGTCGCGACCTCACCCAGTTCCTCAGGTTGCCGTACAGCATCTACGGCAAGGACCATCCGCAGTACGTTTTCCCCCTCCTCGGCCAGATGAAGGCGTTCCTGAACAAGGAGAAGAACCCCTTCTTTCGGCACGCCGAGACCGAGCTGTGGGTGGCGCGTGACGGCAAGCAACCGGTGGGACGCATCGCCGCCGCGGTGGACCGCACCAACAACGAGCACCACCAGGAATTGGTGGGCTTCTTCGGGTTCTACGAGGCCACGGAAGACCCCGCCGTGGCCACCGCTCTACTCACCACGGCGCGCGACTGGATCAGGGACCAGGGCATGACCGTCATGCGCGGTCCCGGCTGCTTCACCACCAACCACGAATACCTGGGCCTGCTGATCAAGGGACACGAACTGCGGCCGGTGATCGGCATGCCGTGGCAACCCGAGTACTACCTGGACCAGATGGAAAACTTCGGCCTGGCCAAGGCCAAGGACCTCCTCGCCTGGGAATTCACGACGCCCGACAGAAAACCACCACCACGCATGACCCGCTTCGTCGAGCGCGTCAAGGATCGCCTCGACTTCACCATCCGCCGCTTCCGCATGAACCAGTTCTGGGAAGAAGTGGACGTCGTGCGTGAGATCTACAGCGCGGCCTGGAAGGACAACTGGGGCTTCATTCCCATGGACGACGAGGAGTTCCGCCACTCGGCCAAGGATATGAAGAGCATGGTCAACCCCGGCTTCCTGCTCATCGCCGAGAAGGACGGCGAGCCCATCGGCTTCTCCATGACCACCCAGGATTTCAACGAGGCGCTGTACTCGCTCAAGGGCTCGCTCCTGCCCTTCGGCTGGCTCAAATTCCTGCTCGCCAAGCGGAACATCCGCGGCGCCCGCACCCTGCTCATGGGAGTCAAGCCCGAGCACCGGCAGAAAGGCGTGGACGTGATGCTGGTCTACGAGACCATCCGCTACGGCGCGTCCATCGGCATCGAGCATGGCGAATGTTCGTGGATCCTCGAGGACAACGAGGCCATGAACAAGATCCTCGAGAGGTACGGGGCGACCATCAAGTGCGTCTACCGCATCCTGGAGAGTTCGGTTTGACCACCGGCGATCTGATTGCCGTCACCGGGGCCACCGGCTTCCTTGGCAGCCACATCTGCGACGTGCTGCTCGAGCAGGGCCGGCGAGTCCGCGCCGCCCACCGCGCCAGCAGCAATTTGCGCTGGCTGCGAGACAAAGATCTGGAAACCAAGGAAGTAGACCTGACCGACCCCGCCTCCCTCGACTCCTTTCTCACCGGCT
>QNDV01000458.1 GCA_003646045.1 bacterium | reverse complement strand
CTAGTTCCCATCCGGAAACGCCGCTTTTCCGCATAGCCGCGACATCACATACGGCCGCGATTCCTATACCGCAACATTACCGAACCTCCGTCGACCTGTAAATCCGTCGTTGGTCCATTGTGGTCCGCTATCCCGTCCCAACCGGGTACACCAGTCCCTCCGTTTGTCACATGCAGCCTTGTTGTTGAGATCCCCGGACCTCACTCCATCGCATGCCGCGCCAAGATCAACAAGTTCGCAGACACCACCGAGCCCCATACGTACGACTTGAACGACTCGATGCCTCGCCAAGTACAAATTCCGACACCAAAACACCGTTTCAAGAAAGAGATCATACCCTCAACGCCGGCCCGGAAGTCCCGCAGCTTCTTGTAAACCCAACTGCTCTTGGCCATGTCCGCGACTTCCAGGCCGCGTTTCTTGCTGAACATCACGTCCTGCACACCATCGCCTTTCAAGGCGTCCAGGTTGGCTTTCGAAGCAAAGCCGCCGTCAAACGCCGCCTGACGAGGAGGCCTGCCATAGAGCGTTGTCTGGCGGGCGATCATTTCCCTGGCCAACTCGCTATCCGCGGGATTGCCGTCCTGGATGATACAATCCAGGAACAGACCCGACTTCCCGGACGTCAGGCAGATCTTGTGGCCGTAATAGGTGTCGCGCCGGTCCTTGACGATGATGTCGGTATGCTCCTCGAAGATGGAGACCACCTTCTCGGCCGGTGGAACCGCCTCGCCCAGCAGGACCCGGCGTTCGGTCTGGCTGATGACCACCTCGGCCAAGCGCACATAATGCAGCAGCTTGACCTGAACCGCGCACCCCGCCGAGGCCATGATCTCGGCCGCGTTCACGGTCTTGCGCGTGACCTTCAGTAGATCACGATAGAGCGGGTTGCGCTGCTTCGCTGATTTCGCATTCAGGATACCAAGGGCCCGCCGCTTGGCCCGCCTGGTGTGGTTGGTGAACACGGTGCCGGCTTGATTGCGACCCTGCTCCATGAGACGGGCAAGCACCCGGACGCAGTCGTACAAAAGGGAACTGTCGGTGGGATGATGGATATTCGACTCGACTACCGTGCAGTCGACCCGGACCTTGCGGCCGTTCTCTACCTTCATCTCCTGGGCGGTAGCCAGGACGAGACGATTGACGAGCTCCAGCGTCCCGGGCTGAACCCGTTTCAGGTTCTCCTGCAGGGCGGACTTACCCGGAGACTTCTCGTCGATACCGAACCCACAAAACGCGCGATAGCAGCGCGAGTCGGCCAAGTGGAAGGCCAACTCCTGGTAGCTGAAGCCATTCATCTGCTTCAGGATCACAAGACGCAGGACCTGGTCGCCGGACAAGCCCGGACGGCCGGTCGTGACATCCTGGTCGTCAGCTACCAGATCGTCGTAGACCAGCGCGCCGGCCTCCGGCATCTGGTCCAAAAGGTCGCCGATGCACCGGAGTTCTCGCGCATGTTCGTGGTCGATAAATGGGTAGACGAGCGGCATCTGCTGTTGTATCTTGTTTCTCAACGGGATGTTACCTCCATGTTTAAGATGTTTCCTTAGTAAGAACATCCTATCACATGGCAAAGTAATCATCCCGTTCTTTCTTTATAACGCCAACGCTGGCAATCGATATGGGGTTTCCGGACGGGAACTAGGCTATAATTGAGCCTAAAGGAGGAGTCGATGAGTCACCAGAGATTTTCCCCAGAGTTTAAGGACGAAGCAGTTCGCCAGATTACCCAGCGGGGCTATCCCGTCAAGGAAGTGGCCGAACGGCTGGGAGTATCCACGCACAGTTTGTACAAGTGGGTCAAAGAGGCCAAGCCGGCCAAGGCCGAAGCCGATGAACTGGCAGCCACCAAGCTCGAGATGCAGAAGCTGAAGGCGGAGCTGCGCCGGGCGGTGGTGTTGCTCGAAGGTGGTGCCATGTTCCTGGCTACCAGGGCGGTGGCGACCACGGCCGAACTGCAGCCGGCCGGCGCCGCCCGGGTGCGCGTGGGTGCCGTGCGCATGCTGATGGCCCTGCTCGCGTTCGCCCTCGTGGCCGGTTGGCCCGCCCAGGCCTGGCGCCTGGCCCACGGGGTCTGGATGACCGGCTGAGCAGCCGTTTTAAAACAATTCTGTAATGATTCACTCTTCCATCCCACTAACCCCACGACAAGCTACCGCTCTCGCCCCGGCGTGTCGGCGGTCACGAGATCTTTACCATGGAAGGAAGAATGAAATGAACTCGACCAAACGCATGATCCCCGTTCTCGCTGTCCTGCTTACTGTTGGCCTGATGGCCGGCCCCCTGGCCGTCAATGCCCAGGCTGCCGGCCCCACCATCAACCAGACGGTGGCCAAGGGCTCAGTGGACGACGTCCTCAAGATGATCACCAAGATGGTGGCCGATAACGGCATGATGGTCATGGGCGAGATTCACCAGGGCAAGATTCTCGAGATGACCGGCATCAAGGTGAAGTCCGAATCGATCTTCGTGGGCAGTCCCACCCTGGGCAAGAAGCTGTTCACCATCGAGCCCGGCGTGGGCCAGATCGTACCGATGCGGATCAATATTTTCGAGAACGCCGAGGGGCAAACCGTGGTCAGCTACATCACGCCCTCGAGCCTGCTCGTCGGTTTCGACAACCCGGAGCTGAACAAGATGGCGGCCATGCTGGACGAGAAACTCGGCGGCATGGTCGGCATGCTCGGGAGTTGATGCAACCTCACTGATCACGGGGCGGTCCCCGGGGCCGCCCTTTCCCTTCTCCACCGAGGATACCGTCATGAAACTCAAGCTGGATACTCAAGTCATATTGGGCCTCGTCGCCCTGGCCCTGGCCGGGATCGCACCCAATCTCTTTCCCGCCGCCCAGGCCGGCATCGCCAAGCTCTCGGTCACCGGCAAGGTCGTTCTGCTGCCGTCGGTCCTGGCCCTGCTGGTCATCTTCCTGGTTGCCCGGGCCCGGAGATATTCCACTCTCGTTCGACGCCTGGCCGTGGGGGCCGTCGCGGGATTCGTGGCCACTTTCGGCCTGGAGGTCGTGCGTATCATCAGTTTCCGCCTGGGTGGCATGCCCGGCGACATGCCTCGCCTGCTGGGTGTCCTGCTCACCGACCGGTTCATGGTGGGACCGTCGCTACTGTCGGACATCCTGGG
>QNDV01000457.1 GCA_003646045.1 bacterium | reverse complement strand
TCCAGGCGACCGGTCCGATCCTTGGTGGCACCGGTGTAGGCACCGGCCTTTACGCCGAACAGCTCGGCTTCAAGCAACGTCTCGGGCAAAGCCGCGCAATTGACCGTGACCAGGGAGTGCTGCCGGCGCGGACTCAGGTTATGGATCGTGCGCACGAGAAGACCCTTGCCCGTACCCGTCTCTCCCATCACGAGCACGCTGCTGTCGGCGCGGGCAATGGTGGGCAGGACGCCGAACAGACGGCGCATAACAGGATCACCCGTGACGATGTCCTGGAAGGGTCGTTTGCGGTCGGACTCCTCGACCAGCCGGCGTGCTGCCGCCAGGGTGCGGAAGGTGGCCACACCGCCCAGCACCCTCCCATCGGCACCGCATAGCAGGTTGGTGGACAGCACGACGGGCACGGGGCGACCATGCCGATCGTCGAGGACCAGATCGCGGTCCCGGACGGCACGCCCACTGCGCAGGGTGTCAGCCACCACCGTGCGGCCGCGAGTGTCCTCCGTGGCGAGGATTTCCCCCAACGGACGTCCCAACACCTCGTCGAAGGCAAAGCCCAGAGTCGAGAGCGCCGCCTGGTTGATGGCCGTGATCCGCAGATCGTGGTCTACGGCGACCACACCATCCGAAACGCTGTTGAACAGGTCCAGCAGGAGCTCCCGGGGTATCCCGGCAGGTCCCGGATCGTAACGGCCTTCTCGCGCGTGCATGCTTTAGCCTCCCTAGGCGATCCTCTCGACAAAGGAATACCGGGCAGCCCACGAGGTCAACTACTGCGTATGGAAAGGGCTTGGTAGCCTGCTCTCCCGTGTCCATACTACCTAAGGCCCAGACACCGGTCGAGAAGTTGAAACCGGACTGGAAGCTGCTGCGTAGACAATTGCGGCCCGAGCCCAGCGCCGGGTCCTTGCCTTTGATAACCCATCTGGAGGTAGAACATGAATCGATTGCTGTCGGCGGCCCGGTCCGTGTGGCCCGTCATCACCCTGTTGGGCATCCTGCTGCCGGCCGCGGCCGGAACGGCCCTCGCCGCCGACGCGGTCCTGGCGGAACCGGATTTTGACGATGCCCGCCTGCTGCGCATGCCTGACATCCACGGCGACACGGTCGTATTCGTCTACGCCGGCGATCTGTGGACCGTTTCGTCACAAGGTGGCGAGGCACGGCGCCTGACCAGCTCGGTGGGTTACCAGCTACAGCCCAAGTTCAGCCCCGACGGTGAAACTATCGCGTTTTCGGGCAACTACGACGGCAACGACGACGTCTACCTGATTCCCACCCGCGGCGGTGAGCCGGAGCGTCTGACCTGGCACCCGGGATTCGACCGGGTCATCGACTGGCAGCCGGGGGGCGACGCCATCCGCTTCCAGAGCCGGCGCGCCACTCGCACCGGACGGGACCAGCAATTGTTCACCGTGCCGGTCGGCGGCGGTCTGCCGTCCCGCATGGCGCTACCCACGGGTGGCCTGTCCAGCTACAGCCCCGACGGCAAGCGCATGGCCTACAACCGCATCTCCCGCGAGAACCGCACCTGGAAGCGCTACAAGGGCGGCATGGCCCAGGACGTGTGGATCTACGATTTCGAGCAGAACGACACGCAGAAAGTGACCGACTGGATCGGTAGCGACAACTTCCCCATGTGGCACGGCGACACGGTGTACTACACCAGTGACAAGACCGGACGCCTGGAGATCTGGGCCTATGGCACCGTCAGTGGCGAGGTGCGACAGGTCACCGAGCACGACGAATACGACGTCAAGAGCCCCAGCCTGGGTCCCGACGCCATTGTCTACGAGAATGGCGGACGCCTGATGGTGCTGGACCTCGCGACCGGGGATACCCGCACCCTGAAGGTATCGCTGCACGCGGACCATGTCACGGCGCGGCCGGTGCTCAAGGATGTCTCGAACCTCATCGGGAGCGGCGACCTGGCCCCCGACGCCAAGCGTGCCGTATTCGATGCGCGTGGTGACATCTTCACCGTACCGGCCGAGAAAGGCAATCTGCGCAACCTCACCGCCACCCCGGGAATCCGCGAGCGGGCGCCGGTGTGGTCACCCGACGGCAAGCTCGTGGCCTATCTCGGCGACGGCTCCGGCGAGTACCAAGTGTACCTGCGCAACGCCGACGGCAGCGGCGAAGAAAAACAGCTGACGAAGAAGCAGATGGCCTGGCAATACGACCTGCTGTGGTCCCCGGACAACGGGCATCTGCTGCTGAGCGACGCGTCCATGAACCTGTGGTTGATCGATGTCGAATCAGGCGACCTCGAGAAGGTCGACCAGGGTGTATCCGACGACATCGTGCAGGTGGCCTGGAGCCATGACAGCGCCTGGGTAGCCTACGCCAAGTCCGAGCAGAACGGCTTCAACTCCATCTTCCTCTACGAGATGGGCAGCGGCGACGTGCACCGCGTGACCACTGATTTCACCGATGACACTGCGCCATGCTTCGATGACGAGGGCAAGTACCTGTATTTTGCGTCGGCGCGGCATTTCAATCCCACCCTGGGTGGTTATGACCTGAAGCCGGTCTGGGCCAACATGGACGGGTTGTTTGTGACGACCCTGCGCCTGGACGAGGATAACCCCTTCCCACCCGAGAGCGACGAGGTGGAGATCAAGGAGGATGAGGAGGACGGCGATGACGCCAAGAAGGAGGATGAAGGGGAAGAGGAAGATGGCGACGAAGACGCCGACAAGGACGAGGACGAGGAACCCCTGAAGATCGACCTCGACGGCCTGGCCGACCGCATGGTCGCCCTGGATGTGGACCCGGGCAACTACTACAACCTGGCCCACGCCGGCGGCAAGCTCTTCTACATGAGCCGTTCCTTCCGTCCCGGCGGTGGACGCGACCAGCACGGCCCCGGTGCATCCATCAAGTTCTTCGACATGGAAGAGCGCGAGGAGAAGACGGTACTGGCCAAGGCCTGGGGCTTTACCCTGTCCGCCGACGGCGAGAAACTGCTCTACGCCGCCGCCGGCACCTTCGGCATCATAGACGCCAAGCCGGACCAGAAACCGGCCGAGAAGCCGCTACGCACCGGCGAGATGCGGGCCAGGGTCGACCCCAGGGCCGAGTGGCGACAGATGTTCCGGGACGCCTGGCGACAGGAGCGGGACTTCTTCTACGAC
>QNDV01000456.1 GCA_003646045.1 bacterium | reverse complement strand
TGGCCGATACCACCTACATCCTGACTGTCCAGGCCGGCGTGGTGGCGCGTCTACGCGTTTGTGGCGTTGCCGGCGACGGGGCCACGTCCGAGATGAGCGCCTGGTCGGATCCGGTGTACTTCGAATCCGAAAACCGTTCCGGCGAGACCGTGCCGTCCACGGCCTCCCTGCGGGGAAACTACCCCAACCCCTTCAATCCCCAGACGGTGATTCGTTACGGCGTGCCCGAGGACGTGACCCCGGGCCTGACCATCCGCCTGGAGATCTTCACCATCGCCGGTCGTCGTGTGCGTACCCTGGAAGTGAATCGTACACCTGGTTGGCACGATGTGATTTGGGACGGTACCGACACCAACGGCCGCACCCTGGCCACGGGCATGTACGTCAGCCGATTCGTCGTCGGTGACAAGGTGGCCACTGGCAAGATGACCATGCTGAAATAGCGCGAATCGGGACGGACCTTTTCAGGACCGCACAAAATGACTAGATTGGCCCCACGTACCGAGAGGAAGTGGGGCCTTTTTTTTTGCCATGTGCAAAACGACGACTTTGAGAGGACGACGATGACGGAAGAGATCAGCGAGGGACCCTCCCTCATCAAGCTGGGCAAGCTCGCCAATGGCAAGAATTTCGACAAACTCGAAAAGTTGTGGCCCGACGCCCTGGAGGCTCCCGATTACGGTTGGCGTGAACTGCTGCCCATCGCGGGCCAGGTTGGTCGCCAGGGGGCACCCGGTCGCGCCGAGACCCTGGCCGAAACCCTGCTGCAGGCGGTGGAAGAGAAAGACGGCACGGCTACCGCCCTGGCAGCGGTCCGTCTGGCGGCGGACCAGTTGCCCCAGGCCAACGCCGTGCGCTCCCAGCTCAAGCGCCTGTATACGGAGTCCCGCCCCGATGACGCCGACATCCCGGAACTGCTGGACCTGCTGCTGGACGAGTCGCGCCCCGTGGACCAGGCGGCCAGCCTGGCCGACCTGTACCTGAAACTGCGCCCCGGTGCCTACGCCAACGATCCGACCCAGATCGTGCCGGGTCTGGTGGAGACCGTCAAATCCGGTAACGGCGTGGTCACCGTGCGTTTCGATGATCGCCGCCAGGACTACGGCCCCAGTACCATCACCCGGATCTCGCCCCGTCCCAGTGACTATTTTCCCGCCCTGGTGATCTACGATCCCGACCGCCTGCGCGAGGTGGCCCATCGCGACGCGGTGGAATTCGGCAAGCTGGCCCTGGCTTCCAACCGCGAGAAGCGAATCCCGTATCGGGACCTCAAGGGCTGGATGATCAACCTGCTGGGCGAGAAGGGCTGGAAGAGCTGGTGGCGTGAGGCCAAGGTCTCTCTCAAGCGCGATCCGATGATCAGCCTGTCGGCGGGGAGTCAGCCGGTGATTCGCCTGCTGCGCGAGGAGGACCGCTACGAGGACCGCCTGCGCCGCAAGTTCGACCACCAGAAGAGCGCGCTCAGGAAACTGCAACTGGTCATGGACTATCTGGACGAGTTGAAGCGCGAGGAAAAATCAGGTGCCTGCGACGATTGCGCCGATCCGGAACTGCTCAAACACTTCGGTAACGGAGCGGCCAAGGTGGCCATGGCGGTGCTCAAGGAGCAACCCGGCCTGGCCCTGGCCGGTCTGACCCTGCACGCGGAAATCGCGGGGCGTGGGGTGGATACCGCCCGGCCCAATCCCAAGGCCGCGGCGAAGGTGCTGTCGCGCATCCCGGACCACGGTGGCCTGGTGGATACCCTGCCCGAGGCCATGTTGCATCGGGTGCTGCTTTATCTGCAGACGGCCATCCCCGACGGTTGGGGCGAGGTCTGGATCGCGGTGCTGACCCGTGCCGGGCGGCGTTTGTGCGATGCCATGGCCCGTGGCCTGCTGGAGGGTGGCCAACAGGAAGTGCTGGCCGCGGCGCTGTCCCGGGCCCTGGAGCGTCCGTCCGCCAGCCCGGACCTGCTGTGCTGGCTGTGGCGTTCGCGTTTCACCAGCGGCACGGCGGGCAAGTTCCTGGCCGGACGCGAGGACCTTGGCGTGCGCCCGGTCTCGGACGCCATGTTCTCCCTGCTGGATTCCACGGGCAAGTTGTACGGCATGTCCAGCGAGGAGCGCTATTTCATCCTGCTGGAAAACGCACGGGCAGCCCTGGTCACCCAGTCCAGCCGCCCCCTGCTGGACATTTTCGAATCCGCCGACCGCAACGAGGCCATCCGCCTCAAGGGGATCATCGAGTCCAACGCCGGTCTGGCCGCGTCCCAGCGAACCCAGTTGCTGGGTCTGTTGCGCTCGCGTTACGCGGACATCTTCGTCGAGCTGACCCGCGAGTGGGAAGAGGGCGGCAATATCTACACTACCGAGGGCGGACTGCGGACCCAGCAGGAGAAACTGAACCACATCATCACCGAGGATATTCCGCGGGTGGCCAAGCAGATCGGCGAAGCCGCCAGCTTCGGCGACCTGAGCGAGAACGCCGAGTACACGGCTGCCCTCGAGATGCGTGACCAGTTCGCCAGCACCGCCACGCGGCTGGAGAACGAGCTGGCCCTGGCCAAGGTCATCACCCCGGACATGATCGCCAGCACCCACGTCAACGTGGGCACGCGGGTCACGGCTCGTACCTCGGGAGGCGACGAGGAGATCTATACTTTCCTCGGCCCCTGGGACACCGACACCGAGAACCGGGTGCTGAACTACCAGGCGCCCCTGGCGAGGGCCTTCATGGGCGCCGAGCCGGGAGATACCGTGACCTTCGGCGAGGGCACCGAGGCCCGCAGCTGGGAGATCCTCCAGGTGGAACCGGCGCTCTAGAGCCCGGATTATTCATGAACCGCCTACTGCGGAGGCGCAGGATGAGATCTGACAGCACCTTCTCGGTTTTGCTCCCTCAACGTACCGTACTGGTACGCCGCGGTCGCGAAACCTTGCGAGGGCAACTGTCAGATCTCATCCTACACCCCCTCGTCACGGCGGTTCATGAATAATCCGGGCTAGATCGGTTCATCCAGCCCGCGCGGGTGAGAGGCGTAGACCGCCGCCTGGTCCTGGGGCATGACCAACAGCTCCTGGATGTTCACGTGGGGCGGTCGCGTGGCGCAGAACAGTACGGTCTCGGCCACGTCCGCCGCCTGCAGGGGCGGATAG
>QNDV01000455.1 GCA_003646045.1 bacterium | reverse complement strand
TACGACACATCGAAGCTGCGCCACCCCTGACGTACCATGAGCTGCTGGGCACCAAGCATCTCCTCGGCGATCTCCCGCTTGGCCACGTAGTCGGCCGTACCTATACGCCCGAGGTGTTTGGCCCGCGCCTCGCGCACAGCCATCAACCGGGTCACGTTCATGCGCAGGCCGATGACCTTGGTCGGGTCCACGGTCAGCAGCTGTGGCAGCGGCGGCCGACCACCGATCAGGGGCACGTTGGCCGCCTTGATGCCGTGGTAGGCCAGGTAGAAACAGGTAGTACTCTTCGAGACGCGGGAAATACCCACCAGCACCACGTCGGCCTGACCCAGTTCGTAGGGCCTGAGACCGTCATCATGCTTGAGGGTGTAGTCGATGGCGGCCTGCCGGTCGATGCGTTGGCGCTCGGCGGTATAGAACAGCCCCGGCGTGGCGGCCGGATCCGCATGGAAGACATCGTGCAACGCAGTGAAGGCCGGGCCGAGCACGTCCACCGTGGACACGAAACCCTCCCCCGCCAGCCGACGCATGGCCCGCCGCGTATCCTTGCCTACCAGGGTGTAGAAGATGGTGGCCTTGCGCCAGGCGGCCTCGTCCACCACGGCTGCCACCTGGTCGGGCGTCAGCACATCGGGCCGCACGATGATCTCCTCGTCATGCCCCTCGAACTGCACCAGCGCCGCCCGCAACAACTGGCTGCACGTCTCGCCACGGCCGTCGCTGACGACCATGATCACCGGCCGCTTGCCGCCGGCCGCAACCATGTCCTATACCACCGCCGTGAGTACGATATCGAGCACCGGCACCAGGGGACGTTTCCAGCCGGTCAATTTCAGGTGGTCTTCTGTCATCGCGGGTCCTTTCGGTTACCAGCCCACCACGGCGGCGGAGACCCGCCAGTAGCCGTGATGTCCTTCAGGGTCGTCGGCGAGGGCGGGACGAATGTCCTCCACCCGCCAGGTCAGGGTATGTTCCCCCGGATCCAGCCAGGGGCCCAGGTCGACCAGCGAGGCCCGGGTCACATCACCCGGGCACCAACCGCTGCGGCTGTAATCGCTGCTCCAGGATCCGTCGGACCAGCGGGCGCAGTAGGGATTCAGGTGGCGCAGCTCGCCGCAGTCGTCGCGCCAGGGACGCCAGCGGTGCACTTCGGCACCGTCGATCAGCAGCACGTTGTCCTTGCTGATGAACTCGTCGGCATCGCGACCATCCGTGCAATGGCCGGTGCTGATCAGCGCCACCTCCACCCGGCGCAGCCCGGGGGGTATCACGATCCGGGCCGTAGCTTCGGGATACTCGGCATTCAATCCCCCGGCGGGAAAAACGGCACCCCTGGCCCAGGTGGGTACAGCCATGCCGACGCCGGGATCCGATGTCGCCACCAGATCCACATCCACATGCCAGGCCGGACTGACCCAGGTGTCTATGAAGACCTCGAAGCGACAGTGGCCCTGCAGCAACGGCGCCAGATGGGTCACATCCACTTCGTGGGTGGTGGCGCCGCCGTAGCTGGTCATGAAGCGCACCATTTCCACCGGCGGTCCGTCGTCGGGAACCAGGCGCACCCAGCCCGCACGATCCCAGCGGTCATGGACGTTGCGCATGTCCTTGGGTATGGGCCGCAGGGCCAGGCGCACCAGTAGCCGCCCGGACCCCGTCCGGGCCGGCAGTTCGGCGTAAGTGGTCATCACCCGGCCGTTGTCGCGGGCGGTGGCGAAGGGCGTGTCGTGGCGCGTGCTGTCGTCGGGCGTGAAATGCAGCGTAACGTCACTGAAGATGTGGGTGACTTCCGGCGCCGACGATTCGATGCGCTGGCCACATCCGGTCAGCAGCCACACCATCGGCAACATTATCAGGTAACGATGCGGCATGAGTCGGGCCCTCCGGGCGGGAGCATGGAATCGCCCGCCCAGAATGCCCCACACGGGAAAAGCGGTCCAGAGCTAGTTGATGTAGCCCAGCGACTTGAGTTGGCGTCGCAGCTCCTCGTCCACGGCGGCGTCCTGCTCGCCCTGCGGTCCGCTGGACGGCGTGAGCGCCATGTAGCTGGGAATGCGCCGCCCCTCGAGACGCCGCACATACTTCTCGCCGTCGGGGGTCAGCGCCTCGGCCAGCACATTGCCGGTCATGTCGTGGGCCGGCGGCAGACCGAAGCCCTGTGCCAGACGGGTCGCCTGCTCGGACCCGACGAAGCGATTTCCATCGGGTTGGTTGATCGGCTGGCGCCGGTCGACCAGGTGGTCGATGCCGCCGTCGAGTGGTGCGCCGAGCTCACCGAGTTGCCGGCGTACGCCCTTGGGGAGACGCGCAGGACGGTGCGCCGGGATCTCATCGAGATCGTCACGAGGTCGAAATCGACGGACGCCGAAGAAATGACGCTGGAGTGGTTCAGACCCGAGGTTCAGGCGCCGCTGCGCGCACTCGCCGAGCAGCTCGCGAAGAAGTAGACTCCGCGCCGCTGTGCGGCGTGTTTTCTCGATCCGGCCGGTGCTACAATCGGCCGGTACGTCAGCCCAACAATCACTGGAGGATGCGCCGTGAAGATTCCGTCTCTGATTCTCAAGCAGCTCTATTCTTTCGGGAGCCTCGAAAACCAGGCGCGCGGCGTGCAGTTCGGTCTCAAGAATCGGCTCAGCGATGCGGTACTTACCGGTATCAACGAGGTCAAGATCGATGGAACAGCGCTCCCGCTGGCCGATGTCGTCTTCGATCTCGGGAACGGCAACGAGGTTGCTCCTGCCGATGTCACTCCTGATAATCCGGTGGCGTTCCCCCTCGCGAAGTTGATGACGGTGATCTGGAAGGGCGAGGCTCTCGAGATCGGCAAGCATACGATCAACATCAATTTCGATACCAACCCTTTCGGCAAGCTGTCATTCAAGGTCAAGGACTCGATCCGCGACCACAAGGAAGAACGGATCACCGTTCCCTATGACAAAGAGGACAACTACTCCGATGAGATCATCAACACCCGGCGAGAGTTCCTGGAGTCATTCTCCGGGGCGAAACCGGACCACCTTTACAAACCGTCCTTCGACCCGAGACTGACCGATGGCAATATCGAGAACTTCATCGGCGTGGCTCAGGTGCCCATCGGGCTGGCCGGGCCGGTGATGGTCAACGGCGAGTACGCCAAGGGTG
>QNDV01000454.1 GCA_003646045.1 bacterium | reverse complement strand
TCGCTGCCGTCGGCACTCCAGGTCAACATGGTGCTGTGATAGCCATGTCCGCCGGCGGTGGACCTAACCGTGTCGATGGCTGCGAGGGCTGCCATACCATCCAGGCGCCAGACCGCCGTCATTACGCTGTCGGTACGATCGTAGGACACGAGCGGGACGCGGGCAGCTTTCACGGATTTGAATGATCCCCCGCCCGTACTGGAATAGCCCGAACTGCAGAAGAGGCTGTCGAGCTCATCGGTCGAGGAGTTCAGGTAGAGGGCGATTTCATCGGTCAGATGCGTACGTGCGGTGGAGGAGTCACGTTCGCCCAGGAAGGTTCTGAGGCCCTCGTCATATGCGCCCGGCGTTTCCCGGGTGCCGATATCCCGCCATTCGATTTCCACCGTGTCCACGATCTCAAAGACCCCCAGGACGTGCAGCGTGACCACGGCTGAAGCGGCGTCCGTGAAATCGCGGGCGACCGCCGGTGCAGTCGGATCATCGTCGCTGCATCCGGACAACAGGAGCGCGAGCATCCCGCCGGCGAGCAGCAGGGCTCCCGCCGGTGACACGATGAGACCGGAACCCGGGATACCGTTACGCGCTGTTTGTTGGAGCACTGTCCCTGCTTCTTTCCTGGTCACAAGGTTTCCGAATGCTTCTATCGGCCTAGTACATGAAGCCAATATCGATCCGCACCATGTTGGTGCCGTCCATCGTACTGGAATCGATCCAGCCCCTTTCGTAACCCACTCGCAGGAAGGTCCTGCTGCTCACCTCGAGCCGGGCTCCCAGGCCGAGAGTATAGGCCGCCGAATTATCTCCATAGGTCAGGGGAACAGGACCGCAGACATAGCCCCACCACGGGTACCACCAACAGCCTCCCGTCCAGCCGGCCAGGATGTTGGAATTGACGTGCATCCAGCTCAGGGATCCGGTCACATAGGGCGTGAATGGTCCCTTGAGAATGTTGTAGTCAACGCTCATGCCGATATTGGAAGTGGTCATCTCGCCACCGAATCGGTTGGTCTCGGCAGGGTCGCTCGCGTCCACGGCAGTCGCTTCATAGGGAACGGACCGCCAGCCGAAGATCATGCCGACGTTGAAATGCCGGTTGATGTTGTAGTTGAATCCCATGCCCCACCCAAGATCACTCTTGAGGTTCAGCGTTGATCCGCCCTCGCCCGTGTAATCCTCCTCCATGGTGTAGCGGGTCTGAAAGCTGAACTCCCAGTTTTCCCCGCGGCTCGACACTGTCTGGGCGGAGACCGCGGAGGCGAGCATGAGAATGAAGACCACCAGTACTAGTGTACGTTGGATCATTATTTTACTCCTTTGACTCCGGTCTCAAGCAAGGGCAACGGCTGCTTCTCAAAGGTCTGTCAGGGGATGTAGGTCGCCTCGACTTCCAGTCCACTTCGGGGCACACGCCGCAGGGCATCGAGCACTATAAAGTCAACCGGGTATTCATTGCCAGCCCTTCTTCATGGGCGCCCGGTTTTGCCAGCTTGCCCGTATCCCCCACTCGAACTCCACCAAGTCCACTATCCTCATGACCCCGCAGATGAGCGGCGTGGCCACGGCTGACGAGACAGTAGAGATCGGCGATCGACTACCGCTTCGATAAGCCCTTCCTCCTGAACAGGTTCAAATACTTCCCCTCACCCACCGCCAGGTTAATCAGTTCATACTCCCGCTGGAATCTTCCGTACAACACCAGATCCACTTCACGGTCCAACGGCGGGATCAACCCGCTGCGCGGCCCGTCGGTGATGTCCACGTTGCCGATGAGGATATAATCCGGCCGCTGCCTGACGATCCAGCGTCCGTCGGTCTTTTCGTGCCCCGCGTAACCGTGGCCGAACTGCACATCCAGATGGGCGATGTGCGGCGTGACGATGCCATAGAAATCGAGGGTGCGCAGCCCCGTCCGCCAGGGGATGTATCCCGCGGGACCCAGCGCGATGGAGGCACCTGGCGGTAGCTGGGCCGCCATGGCGTCGCCAGCCATCATCCAGCCGGCCAGGTTGGCTTCGGTCATGTGGATATCCACCAGACGACGCTCACGGCCCTGGAAACTGGACACCAGCAGGACCCCACCCAGGACCAGGGTGATGGTAGTAGCCCAGACGGGGCGACTCAGCCACCGGGCTGCCGCCATTGCCGCCACCGCCGTGATCACCAGCACCGGCAGCACCGGCACCCAGAAGCGGAACATGCCCAGCATGTCGCCGCCGATCACGGTCACGTAGCCGGTCCAGAACAGCAGCAGCCCCGCGGTGGGCAGCAGTGCCCTTCGGTCGGGCAAATCCCGGCCGGCATGCCAACCCGCGGCCAGTCCCGCCGCCAGCAGGGGCAGGCCGTAACGCAGCAGGAAATCCAGGGTGTAGGGCAGGCCGGTTTGGAACTGTCCCGCCGCGTCGCCGGTCTTGGCGTAGTAGGTGTTAGGCAGCCAATAACCATAGATCGCGTGACGCCACAGGAAGAACACCGCCGCGCCCACCACGAACACCGATACGGCGGCAAGCCGGCGCTTGCGTGTCGATCCTGTCAGCACGGACCAGCCCATGAAGATGGCGCCGAGGGCGACACCTTCCGGTCGGGTGATGGTCAAGAGTATCGCGATGATGCAGGTGGTCAGGGCCGACCTGTCCAAGGCCGCCCGCCACCCGAGTATCACCAGCAGTGCGAACAACGGCGTTTCCAACCCGGCCCAGGTCCAGCAGGCGATAGCCCCGGTCATGGCGATCAGCATCTGGGCGGCAAGGCCGGCGGTTTCTCCGGCATTCGGCGCGAGACGTCGCACGAGCCCCGGCGTAACCAGCAGTATCCCCGCTGTTGCCGTCGTCCCCAACAACCGCAACCACAGCAGCGCCGGGATACCCAGCTTCAAGCCGACCGCACCCAGCAGTACCCACAACAGGTTGCTGTAGCCTTCCACCGGTTGGCCGGGGTTGAAGACCAGACCGTGGCCATTCACCAGGTTTTGGGCGTAACGCAGGGAGATGTAGGCGTCGTCGATGACGAAGTCGAAGAGGGATGCGTGCAGCAACAGCACCACCAGGGCGATGGTGGTACCGCCGTAGAGTACGATATGTTTCCTTGTGCCTACGCTGTCGCTCACATCGGTGACCCCGGGTTGCTGGTCCATTCCTTGACT
>QNDV01000453.1 GCA_003646045.1 bacterium | reverse complement strand
TGGAGTACGCCGTGCCCCTGATCCACGAACGCCTGGTGCAGGACGGCCTGCGCAACTACGTGTCCTTCATGGTGGCCGGCGGCGTGCGCACCTACGAGGACGTGGTAAAGATGGTGGCCCTGGGTGCGGACGGCGTCATCTGGGGCACCGCGCCCCTGGTGGCCATCGGCTGCGACCGCAACCGCAACTGCCACGACGGCTGCTCGCGGGGCATCGCCACCAGCAACCTCATCATGCAGAATCTGCGCAACGTGGAGATCAACAGCCGCCAGATCATCAACGCCTTCCTGCTCATGCAGATGCAGCTGATCAGGGCCCTGGCGGGGCTGGGCTTCAAGGACATCCGTGAACTGCGTGGTCGCCACGACTCCATCCAGTGGATTGGCCTGAAGGAACGGGTGGACTACCGTCTGCGCCAGAAGGAGGAGCACGGCCGCCTGCGCCGCGCCGCGGAACTGGCCCACGAACCGGGTCAGTCCAACTGCGGGGTGGCCGCGGTGATCGGCACCGATCCCGTGCCCAGCCATGTCCTGGACGAGGCCCTGCATTCAATGCGCAACCGGGGTATGGACGGGGTGGGCGTGGGCAAGACCATGTGCTTCAACGACCACCCCGACCATTACGCCTTCCGGATCCTGGTCAAGGGACGGCTGCAGGCCGAGATCGAGGCGGAGGCCGGGACCGACGGGCCCTCGGCGCGACAGGCCACCCGCGCCTACCGGGTGGAATTGGCCGGGTGGCTGCGACGGCATGCCCTGGAGCCGTTCTTCGAGATCGACGGTCCGCCGGATCCGGCGGAGTGCCGCGAGCCCTACAAGATGGATGCGGACGGCAACGAGCGGGACTACCGGGAATTCGGAGGACCGGACACCGATCCCGGCGACATCTTCTGCTTCTTCGTGCGCGCCAGGCGTGAGCCCCTGGAGAAATTCATCCGCGAGAACCTGCTGGCGGCGCCGCGTTTCGCCTACATCCGCGAGTATTTTCCCGAGGTGACGGCCGACAATTTCAGCGGCCATGAGGCCTTCCTGGACAAGGCCGAGGACCTGTTCGTCTTCAACCTCAGTCGCGAGCTCACGGATCGTTTCTACCTGCATGAACCCGCCCGCGAAAACGGCGCCGTACCCGACGAGGAGACCGTGGCCCTCCTGGCGGCCTCCATGACCTCCGCCCCGGTCGGGGACCAACGTCCGCGCCTGCGCAAGGTGGCCGCGGTCATGTCCTGCGGCCGCAACTTCGGGGTCTGGAAAACCGCCGGACGCGAGATTCCGTGGGAGACGCCCGCCTCGCCCAACAACATTATCCATGTGCGTCTGGCCACAGGTTCGGTAGTGGAACAGATGAACTCCCATCCCTTCGCCAAGCTGCACACGGCGCTGACCCACAACGGCGAGACCACCAACTACGAAACCCTCAGACAGCGGGTCGAACAGTTCGGTTTGCCACCCCAGGCCACAACCGACACCGAAGTGGCCAGCCTCAAGTTCCACCTTCTGGCCGAGGAGCTCGAGTACCCGGACTGGGCCCTGTTCGAGGCCTTCAGCCCCACCACCGGCGATGACCTGTCGTTGATTCCCGCCGAGATGCGGCAGCAGCTCGAGGACGTGCAGCGGGTGGAATTCACCTCCTCCCCCGACGGACCGTACCAGTACCTGTGCCTGCGCCATCTGCCGCGACGGGGCTGCACCGAGCGCGTGGACCTGAAGGACCCCGCCGATCTGCGACCCAACACCACGGCCATCTGGCAGGACGACAGCAGCGGCCGGCCACGGGCTTTCAGCGTCATCGCCAGCGAGGAGCAGGCCTGCCGGCGGGTCTACGAACTGCTGGCCGAGGCCGAACTCGTGGACAGCCCCGAGCCGGACCGCGTACTGGTGACCAACGGCATGATCAACCGCTTCCACTTCGATGACGAGGGCAAATGCACGGGCTACGAGTTCATCGACCGCTACGGCCAGGCCCTGGAACTGGATGCCCCGGGTCGCCACCTCGCGGCTGACTCGCCGGCGATCACGGATACCGACAGGGTGGACGCCATCGCCACGGCCAGCGACCCGGTTGCCGCCCTGCGCGACGCGTTGCCGGAACTGGACTTCCCCGAAGTGGCAGCCGTGATGCGGGCCGTGGGCGCCGCCGAACAGCCGGGCGGGCGGCGACTGGATGCGCTGACCTCCCTGGTGGACCACCTGCGTTCCTGGGATACCGGCGGCAAGGCCACTGGCTCACTGGTGAGTCTGGCGCGGGCGGCGGTAAACGACCTGGTGGATGGTCTGGCCCATACCGAGACCGCCCTCTGGCGGCGAGTCACCTTCGGTGACCAGGACCACGGCTCACCCGCCGACGCCGGACTGCAGACACTGATCATCGACGCACCCGGTTTCGAACCCGAGGGTACGGACCCCCGGTTATGCCTGGCCGCGTACCTGGGCCGGGCCCACGCCGCGGGCTGGCGACGATTCCTGCTGACGAGGGTTCGCGGCCAGCGTCTGCTGTCGACAGCCGTCATGGGGCGCAGCGACACCGACAACGTGGTCATGGACATCCACGGCACGCCGGGAGAATACCTGGGCGCCTTCATGCAGGGGGGCCTGATTCGCTGCCACGGCAACGCCCAGAATTTCACAGCCATGGGTATGCACCACGGCCGCCTCGAGGTGTACGGCAATGCGGGCAAGGTCTGCGGCTATGCTTCCAAGGGCGGTGCCGTATGGATCCTGGGCGATATCGTTGACCGGGCCTGGACCAATTCCGTGAATGACCCCCGCTGCCAGGATCTCGAAGTCAACGTCTTCGGTACCGCCAGCAAGTACTGCGGCGAGTCGCTGATGGGCGGTGACTTCGTCTTTGCCGGGCTGGAGTGGGACGGACAGGGCGGCCTGCGGTTGCAGGACCGGCCGTTCCGCGGCACCAAGCTGCTCGGTGGCGCTTCCCGCGGACGCATGCTCTTCTTCGATCCCGATGACCGCCTCCATCCCCGGCAACACACCCCCGGCAGGATCAAGCCGCTGGATGGTCATTCGTGGCCGTTCTGGCGTGACAAGCTGGAAGAAACCCTGGCTTTCGCCGGTGTGAACGTGCAACAGCGTGATGGGGCCGCCACCATCGAGGTGGGCGGCAGGACCATCGAATTGTCTCCGGCCAACTGCCG
>QNDV01000452.1 GCA_003646045.1 bacterium | reverse complement strand
TAAATCCAACACCCCGGACGCGGCGGTCCGGACGAGCCATACCGCCACTGCCACGGCAACCGAAGCACCTGTACCGGATCCCGAACCAGCCACTGCGGCCGAGCCACGACCCGCCATCCTGGTGGCCGAAGGCCTGGGAACCCGTGTCGTTTGCAACGGTGTGGGCGTCATGGCCTCGAATATGAAGGTGTCGGCAGAGGTCTCCCTCACCGCCGGCGGTGTCACGGTGCTCGGTGCCTGCGAGGCTCCCAACCATGCGGGCAGCGACGTGCGGCTGGTGGCCGAAGCCACCCTGGCCGCCCTGCTCGACCTGGTCACCGACCCGGTCCTGTTGCATCTGCGCGAGGTCCGCCTGGACACCATGGGCCACCAGCGGATCGTGCTGGTAGCGGTGGATCTGGTGGAGGGACGTCGTACCGAGGTTCTGTTCGGCTCGTGCGCCGCGGGCCACAATCGCCAGCAAGCCGTGGTGCACGCGGTGCTGGACGCCCTGAATCGGCGCCTGTCTCTGCTGTCCATGCGTCAGGCCGACGCCGTCTCCGGTTCTTGATCCCGCCGCCTTCCCCGCCTATCATGGGCCGGTCACCATCCGGTTAATCTCGGCAGGCGCTCCCCGCGCCGGAGGACCTCCATGAAATATGCCGACAGCGGTGTGAATATCGATGCGGCCACCCGGGCCCTGGCCCAGGCCAAGGACGCGGTGCGCTCCACCTGGGATGCGCGGGTGCGCAACGACGTCGGTGCCTTCGGTGGACTGTTCCAGCCGGCACCCGGCGAGCCGCTGCTGGTGGCCAGCGTGGACGGCGTGGGCACCAAGGTCATGATAGCCCGCATGATGGATCGCTACGACACGGTGGGCGAGGATCTGGTGAACCATTGCGTGGACGACATCCTGGTCCAGGGCGCCGAGCCGCTGTTCTTCCTGGACTATTTTGCCACCGCCAAACTGGAAGAGGCGGTGCTGCCCGCGGTGATCGAGGGTTTCGCCAGGGGTTGCCGCAACAACGGCGCCGCCCTGCTAGGTGGCGAAACAGCCGAGATGCCCGGGGTTTACGGCGAGGGTGAGTTTGACCTGGCGGGTACCATCGTGGGCCGGGTCGCCGCCGAGGACGTAATCGACGGTACGCGCATCGCCGCGGGAGACCGGGCCTGGGGACTGCCGTCCACCGGTTTGCACACCAACGGCTACTCCCTGGCGCGGGCCGTGCTGCTGGACAAGGCCGGCTTCGCGGTAACCGACACCCCGGACGAACTGGGCGGAGTCAGGGTGGGGGATGCCCTGCTGGCGGTGCACCGCAGTTACCTGTCGGACCTGCGCACGGTCTGGCAGGCCCACGGACGCGAGGCCGTCCACGGCCTGATCCATATCACCGGCGGCGGTTTCTACGACAACATTCCCCGGGTGGTGCCCGCGGGGCTGTGCGTGCAGGTCGATCCGTCGGCCTGGACGACCCTGCCCATCTTCGAGCTCATCGCTGACCGTGGAGGGGTGGAGCCCGAGGAGATGCACCGGGTCTTCAACATGGGCATCGGGATGGTGGTGATTGCAC
Organism: bacterium; assembly: GCA_003646045.1. The sequence continues at coordinate 1,605 of QNDV01000452.1, read as the reverse complement.
CGGCCGAGGTGGACTTGGCAGGTTGCTGTCCTGACGCGGTGGAGATCGGTACCGTGACGGCGGGGGACACCAGAGTGGAACTGTCACTCTGAGAAACCACCTCTCTGAGAAACCACCTCTCTGAGAAACCACGAAGTGTCCCGCTGTTTTGTCCCGCCCGTGTCCCACCAACTCTTGAAGTGTCCCGCTTGCCCCGGGCAGCGGGACACTCTTGTTGGCTCGCCATCCATCCCTACCTAATCCCAACATCGCCCGCTGCATGGCATTCCCTGCTTTTCCCCAGGTGATTCTCCAAAGAGGTGAGCCGGGGCACCGGCCGTGCATTGTACGGATTCCGGACGTCGGAGCCGGGACAGGCTCCACCGCCCGCATACCATCTCCCGCACGACATCCGAGGGGGTCTCGCCATGGATTCTCAGCTGTTCTGGAAGGAAGAAACCCGCCGCTTTCCCCATGGAAGCGGCACGGCCGTGGTCTGGGTGGTCCGTCTGGCCGGTGCGCCGCCGGACGCCACCCTGGTGCCGCTGTTCCGCTGGTCGGCAGGCGCCGACGTGGAAGCCCAATCGTTGCGACCGCCGTTGGGCGCCATGCTACGCACGGTGACCAGGGGAAAGGAGGAACTGACCAAGCTGGCCGACGGCGCCGCCCTGTGGATCGAGCCTCTGCGCACCGGCGGTCGTATTCGTGGCTGTCTGGCCGTGCGCTTCGACGCCGACGAGACCTGGCGCGACGCGATCTTCCTGTGGAGCCAGGATCTGGCAGCCCGCTTGCCGGTGGTTCTGGAACAGTTGCGCCCCCTGGTTCCCGATGGCGTCGCCGCACTCACCGGTCAGCAGACCCTGTTTCCACTGCCCGAGCCCGCGGTGGGTTGCGATGAGCCGGCGTCCCTGCGTGGCACCATTCCGCTGCCCCGGCCGGCCACCGTGCCGGGTATCCCCGGTTGCATAGGTATCAGCCGCGAGATGCGGGAGTTGGGGGAGCGCTTGCCGGGAATCGCGGTGAGCGGGGTGAATGTTCTGTTACAGGGTGAGAGTGGTACCGGCAAGGAGATCGTGGCTGCCGCCCTGCACCATCTCAGCGGACGGCGGCGGGGGCCGTTCGTGGGCCAGAATTGCGCGGCCCTGCCGGAGAGCCTGTTCGAGAGCGAACTCTTTGGTCATCGGGCGGGCGCCTTCACCGGTGCCGCGGGAGAAAAGAAGGGCCTGTTGTCGGCGGCCCATGGGGGCACTTTCTTTCTGGACGAGATAGGGGATATGCCTTTGCCCCTGCAAATCAAGTTGCTGAGGGTCATGCAGGAACGCCGCGTCCGCCGCATCGGCGACGTCCAGACCAGGGCGGTGGATATCCGCTTCGTGGCGGCCACCCACCAGGACCTGCGCCGGGAAATCCGGCATGGTCGCTTCCGCCTCGATCTCTTCTACCGGCTGAAGGTGGTAAGTGTGGACATTCCTCCCCTGCGGCATCGTCCCGAGGATGTGGCCCACCTCTTGGCCTGGTTTCTGAAGCATCGGGGCCGCGAGTACGGTGAAATGCGCGTGGGAGAACGGGCTCTGGCTGCACTGCAGGCCTGGCGTTGGCCGGGCAACGTGCGCGAACTGGAGAACG
>QNDV01000451.1 GCA_003646045.1 bacterium | reverse complement strand
TTCGCGAAATCCAACCTGCACACCTCTCCCCCTCGCCAGGCACAAAAAAGCGGCCGATCCCTCAAGAGGACCGGCCGCCACAATACTAACCGCCACTCTACTGCTTCCGCGCCGCCTTCAACCGCGCATCCGCCCGCGAAGCCGCCAGCCGCGCCCGCTCGCGGTCCAGATCAGCCTCCATCCCGACCAGCCGCTCCCGCGCCCGGGTCAGGGCCTTCTCGGCGCGCCCCACATCCACCGACTCCCCCAACTCGCAGGTGTCGGTCATGAGGTTCACCACGTTGTCACTGATCTCCACGAAGCCGGCGCCCACGGCCATGCGCTGATAGCTGCCCATGTCGTCCACCCGCAGGGTCACGACGCCCGGGGCCACCGCTCCCACCAGGGGCGCGTGGTTGGCCCACACGCCCAGATAGCCGGCCAGGCCGGGGATAGTGGCCGAGACCACGTCGCCGGTCCAGGCCTCGGCGTCGGGAGTGGTGATGACGACCTTGAAGCTCTTGGCCATGGCCTAGTCCTCCGCCTGCATCTTCTCGTATTTCTCGATCACTTCCTCGATGGAGCCGCACATGTAGAACGCCTGCTCGGGGATGTGGTCGTACTCGCCGTCCACCAGGCCACGGAAGCTGCGGATGGTGTCCTCGAGTTTGACGTAGCGACCGGGCATGCCCGTGAACACCTCGGCGACGAAGAAGGGCTGGGACAGGAACTTCTGGATCTTGCGGGCGCGCTCGACAGCGACCTTGTCCTCGTCCGACAGCTCGTCCATGCCCAGGATGGCGATGATGTCCTGCAGATCCTTGTAGCGCTGCAGGATGGTCTGCACCTCGCGGGCCAGGTTGTAGTGCTCTTCGCCCAGGGTGCCCGGCTGCAGGATGCGGCTGGTGGAATCCAGGGGATCCACAGCGGGATAGATGCCCAGCTCGGCGATCTGCCGCGACAACACCGTGGTAGCGTCGAGATGCGAGAACGCGGTGGCCGGCGCGGGATCGGTCAAATCATCGGCGGGCACATAGATGGCCTGCACCGAGGTGATGGAACCGTCGCGCGTCGAAGTGATGCGCTCCTGCAGCTGGCCCATCTCCGTGGCCAATGTGGGCTGGTAACCCACAGCCGAGGGCATGCGGCCCAGCAGCGCCGACACTTCCGAACCGGCTTGGGTGAAGCGGAAAATATTATCGATGAACAGCAGTACATCCTGCTTCAACACGTCGCGGAAGTGCTCGGCCATGGTCAGGCCGCTGAGCGCCACGCGCAGACGGGCTCCGGGCGGCTCGTTCATCTGGCCGAAGACCAGGGCGGTATTGTCGATGACGCCGGACTCGGTCATCTCCAGCCAGAGGTCGTTTCCTTCACGTGTTCTTTCGCCCACGCCGCAGAACACGGAGTAGCCGCCATGCTGGGTGGCGATGGCGTGGATCAGCTCCATGACGATAACCGTCTTGCCCACACCGGCGCCGCCGAACAGGCCGATCTTGCCACCCTTGACGTAGGGCGCCAGCAGGTCGACGACCTTGATGCCGGTCTCGAAGATCTCGTTGGCCTCGCCCTGGTTGGTCAAAGTCGGCGGGTCGGCGTGAATGGGCGAGGTCTTGTCGGGCTCGGCCAGGTCGCCCTTGCCGTCGAGGGGCTGGCCCAAAAGGTTGAAGAGCCGGCCCAGGCACTGGTCGCCCACGGGCACACTGATGGGCGCGCCGGTGTCGATACCGTCCATGCCGCGGACCAGGCCGTCGGTGGTATCCATGGCGATGGTACGCACCACATTATTGCCGATGTGCTGGGCGACCTCGGTGATCAGGTCGATGTCCCGGCTTTCATCGGTGATACGGATGGCGTTGAGGATGTCCGGCAGGTTGTCCGAATCGAATTCGAGATCCACTGTGGGACCGATGACCTGCTGAATCTTACCGACGTTCCCGGCCATTTGGCTTTCTCCTTCAGCTCTCGCGTCACTACGGGGCCACGGCCCCAACTCACAAACTCGTTACAGGGCGTTGGCGCCGCCCACGATGTCCAGCAGCTCGGACGTGATGGCCGCCTGGCGCTCACGGTTCCGCTGCAGGGTCAGGCCGCTGATCATCTCGCCGGCGTTCTCGGTGGCCGCGGCCATGCTGGTCATGCGCGCGGCGTGCTCACTGGTGAAGGCCTCGCTGAGGGTCATGAAGACCCGGTTGCGCAGGTACAGGGGCAGCAGCACGGCGAACAGTTCTTCCTGGCTGGGCTCCCAGATGTAGTCCTGGTCTGCGGAGCCTTCGCCGTCCTCGTCCTTGCTCTCGGGGGCGATGGGCAACAACGGCAGGTCCACCGGCTTCTGGGTCATGGTGCTGAAGAAGGACGCGAAACAGACCCGCACCTCGTCGAACGACCCGTCCAGGAACCCGTCCACCAGGCGGCCACCCACCAGGTTGCCGCGCTCGCTGTTCATCTCGCCGCCGAAGTCCTCGTGGGCCGCCCACACGCTGTACTCGCGCTTGCGGAAGAAGACCGCGGCCTTGCGACCGATGGTGTAGACCGACGTCTCGACGCCCTCGGCCACCGAGTCGTCCACCGCCTTCTGGGCCATCTTCAGCACGTTCAGGTTGTAGCTGCCGCACAATCCCTTGTCCGAAGTGATGATCACGTACAGACGCTTCTGCACGGGACGCACCTCGAACAGGGGGTGCTCGATGTCGGCCTTGTCCGCCAACTGCATCATCAGCTCGGCGAGCTTGTGCGAGTACGGACGCGCAGCCAGCATCCGGCCCTGCGAACGCTGCAGCTTGGACGCCGCAACCATCTTCATGGCCTTGGTGATCTTCTGCGTGTTCGAGACGGATCGGATCCGCTTGTTTAGAAGTTTTACTCCGGCGCCTGCCACCGAGCTACCTCACTTCTTTCACGTGCTCAGTCCCCACCGCGGCTGCCCGCGAATTCCTTGATGGCGGCCACCAGGTGCTCCGCCGTGTCGTCGTCGATCTTGCCGCTGTCGGCGATGGCGTGCAGTACGCCCGCATGCTTCTCGGTCATGAAGATGTGGAAGTCGGCCTCCCAGGCCGCCACGTCCTCGACGGCCACCGTGTCCAGGTAGCCCTTGGAGGCGGCGAAGATAATGGCCACCTGCTTTTCCACGGGCATGGGCACGTACTGGTCCTGCTTGAGGATCTCCACCATGCGCTCGCCACG
>QNDV01000450.1 GCA_003646045.1 bacterium | reverse complement strand
TCGGGCCAGGACCGTATACTTGGGGGCCACGCTCTTGAGAATCTTGCGGCCCTGGATCTGACCGCTGATGGTCATGCCCACGCCCTTGTCGTCCAGCTTGACCTCGGCCACGGCCTTCTGGGGCGCGGGCTCAGCGGCCGTCTTGACGATCTCGGCGGTGGGTTCGGGTTCGGCAATGCGCGCCCGGCCGGCCAGACCGCCGCCACCGCGGCCGCCGCCACCGGAACCGTAGTTCAGGATGGTCTTGCGACCACTGGTGCCGCTGCCGCCGCCGCCGGTGGGTCCGGTCACGTCCAGCACGCCCTTGCCGCCCGCCTTGCCGCCGCCGTCACCGGTGGGGGCCAGGGACGATCCGGGCGTCTGGTAGGTGCCGCGACTGTTGCTGCTCAGGCCGCCGCCCGAGCCCACGGCCGCCGGTGCGTCGGTGACGCCCGTCGAGCGCGAGCTGCCGGGTGCGGCCACGATGTCGCCACCGGTGACTACGCCGCCCGCCTTGCTCTGCAGGGCGCCACTGGAGGGTTTGAATTTGCCCGTGGGCCGGGAGGTCACCCGGGCGGGAGTTCCCGAGTTGTCAGCCAGGTTGGCCGAAAGCACACCCTGCAGTTTCGAGGCGTCGATGACCCTGCGATTGGCCGGTCGTGGCGCCTTGGCCTCCAGGGTCGCAGCCTCAGCCAGGGCCTGGTGCTGTACCTTGGGCGCGATCTCGGGCGTGGCGATATCGGTTACCGCCATCTCCTGTCGTACCGCGGTCTCGGGCAGTTCCATCCGGGTCTGGGTCAACGGTTTGGGCTCGGGGCGCGGGGACGCCGGCGACTCCGGTTCGGCCGGTTTCATGGCACTGTCCGTGGCGACGCCGCGACCTGGGGGCTCGGGCCGACGGGGCTTTTCCCTCATCTTGACCTTGGCGGCCACGTCCTCGCCGTAGCGGGCCTCGATGTAGGCGATCTCCGTCAGCTCGTTGTCCATCATCGTGCGGGCCGCCTGCCCGCCGACCATCACCGTCAACAGGAACAGCAGACCGGCGTGCAGCACGAAACTGGCGGTCATGCCGCCTCTGGTCTGCCGGGACCGGTCGATATGCTGTTGCATCATTTGGAGGCCTCCTGGTCCTTCTCCTTGGTGGCCAGGGCCACGCGCGGAGCATTGGAGGCCTCGACGGCGGCGATCAACTGCTCGACCTCGCCGTAGGGCAGGTTGCGGTCGGCCTTGATCACGGCCACGGCGTGGGGCGTGCCGTCGAACATGCTGCCCAGGTAGTGGGAAACGTCGGCCAGGGCCAACTGGTCCTCACCCACCCAGATCTCGCGTTCGATGGTGAAGGTGATCTCCACGTTGTCGGTGTCGTCCACCTCGGCCGCACTGGCCTGGGGCAGGTCCACGTCCTGCTCCTCGTTGGTCAGGAACGGCGATATCATCATCAGGGTCAACACCACCACCAACGAGACGTTGATGATGGGGACCACCGTGGTTTTGCTCTCGGTGCTGTATGGGCTCCGATTCACGCTTAGCCTCCGATCTCGTTGAGCATGGCCAGGCTCTCGGCGCCGCTCGCCTTGGCTATATCCAGTACTTCGACCACGGTGCCGAGAATGACCTCGTCGTGGGGGACTATCACGACGATCTTCTCGTCCCTGGTGGCCAGCATGTCGGTCAGCCGGATTTCCAGCTCGGCCGTATCCACGGCATCGCCGTTGAGAGTGATACCGTCCGGCGTCACCGCCACCGTCAACAGGCCGTCGTCGGTGGATTCGGTGGGTGCTATGATCGACTGCTCGCTGCCGGCCTCGGCGCTGTTGATCTGGATGCCGTTCCACAGCAGGGCCGGCATGGTGATCAGGAACACCACGATGAGGGTCGTCGTCACGTCCGCCAGGGGCGTGATGTTGGCCTCGTTGTTGCCCTCGAGGGTACTGCGACGTCTTTTTGCCGCCATGGTTCTTCCTCCGGTTTCCGGCCTAGCTCAGGACCGTGGCCAGGCTCTCGTCCGGCTGTGGCTGGGACTGCTGCGTGGTTTGCGTCGTACGCCCGGTGGTTGCCTTCTGGCGCTTCTGCTGCAACTGGCCCCACACGCTGAAGAAACTCTCGCGGGCGTCTTCCAGCTGGGCGGTCCGCGTGCGGATACGCCGCACGAAGACGTTGAAGAACACGGTGGCGATGACGGCCACGATGATGCCGGCCGCCGTGGTCAGCAGGGCCTCGGACACACCCATGGCCACCACTGCACCACCGCCGCTGCCGGTGCGGGCGATGTCGGCGAAGGCGCGGATGATACCGACCACCGTACCGAAGAGCCCGAGCAGCGGGGCGATATTGCTCATGGTGCCGAGCACGCCCAGGTTGCGCTCCATCTCCACTGTTTCCAGGTCGATGGCGGTGTCCAGCCGCTGGGCCAGTTCGTCCCGACTGCGGTTCATGTGGGTCAGGCCCTGCAGCATCACGCGGCCCACGGGGGCCTTGCTGCGCTGGGTGAACTCGATGGCGGTGCGCAGGTCGCCACTCTTCATCTTCGCCACCAGTTCCTTCATGTAGGCCTTGGTGTTGTGCGATGAGGTGTGGAAGTAGAACAGCCGTTCCACCGTGAAGCCCACCGTGACGATGGAGCAGATGGCCAACACGATCATCGTCGGGGAGGCCATGAACATCTGGATCATTGACATTTCGCCGAACATTTTTTCGTCCCCTCTCACGCGGCTCCGCACCGCGATCCGTCCTTGCCTGTCTCGCCCGGGGGACGAGCACGGTCTGCGCTCCCCCCGGATCCCTTTCTGTCCTGTCGTCTCGTTCCTGCCGGTCGCCGGCGACCGGATCAGCTGCCTGTCACCCCCGACGAGGTGAGGGCCGCAATGCGATCCTGGGCCATCTGGACCCATTCCGGTTTGCCACCCGAATCGGCGATGGTCTGCCAGTAGCCGATGGCGCTGCTCCAGTTGCCCCGCTCCTCGGCGATTTCCGCCAGGCGGGCCAGGCTGGCGATCCGGAAGGGATCGGCCTGACTGCCGGCATCCGCCGACGACTCGTAGGCCACCAGGGCACCCTCCATGCGGTCGCCCTTCTCGTGGCATTCTCCCTGCCGGTACCTGATCTCGGTGGCGGGTGCGTCGCCCGCGGCCAGGGCGTGGTCATAGGCCTCGACGGCCTGGCGGTAGTCGCCCAGTTCCTCCTGGTAGAGGTGCGCTA
>QNDV01000449.1 GCA_003646045.1 bacterium | reverse complement strand
CGCGGCGGAACTGGCGGACACGGCGGGGGTATCCCCGCACACCCTGCGCCACAGCTTCGCCACCCATCTGCTCGATGGCGGCGCGGGCATCCGCGTCGTCCAGGAACTGCTGGGGCATCGACACCTGTCGACCACCCAGATCTACACCCATCTGGGCCGGGGGCGACTCCGGGCCGCGTTCGACGCCGCCCATCCGCGGGCGAGAAAGAAGTAGGGAGCCACCATGCCGACCATTCGATCCACCACCGTTCTGGCCGTGTTGCGACCCGACGGCGCCGCCATGGGCAGCGACGGTCAGGTCACCATGGGCGATACCATTGCCAAGCACGGCGCCGTCAAGGTGCGCCGGATCGCCGAAGGGCGCGTCCTGGCAGGTTTCGCCGGGGGTGCAGCCGATGCCTTCAGCCTCTTCGAGAAGTTTGAAGGGCATCTGGAGCGTTACGATGGACACCTGCAGCGGGCGGCGGTGGAACTGGCTCGCGAATGGCGGCGCGACAAGATCCTGCGCCGCCTCGAGGCCATGATGATCGTCATGGACGACAAGAATATCTACACCGTCAGCGGCAACGGCGACATCATCGAGAGTGACGACGAACTGGCGGCCATCGGCTCCGGTGGCGCCTACGCCCTGGGGGCGGCCCGGGCCCTGGTGCGGAACACCGAAATGGCGGCGGCGGATATCTGCCGGCAGGGTCTGGAGATCGCCGGCGAGATCTGCATCTACACCAACGACCACATCACCGTGCTCGAACGCGCGGGAAAGGACGACGCCTGATGCGCGTGCGCCAGATCGAGCAGCGCCCCATGTGGACCTGCGAGGAAATCGTTTCCATGCTGGACCGGTACATCATCGGCCAGGGCGACGCCAAGCGTGCCGTGGCCATCGCCCTGCGCAACCGCTGGCGGCGCATGCAGCTGAGCGAGGAGGTGCGGCGGGAGGTGATGCCCAACAACATCATCCTCATCGGCCCCACCGGCGTGGGCAAGACCGAGATCGCCCGGCGCCTGAGCCAGTTGGCGGACCTGCCCTTCCTGAAGGTCGAAGCCACCAAGTTCACCGAGAAGGGCTATGTGGGCCGCGATGTGGATTCCATGGTGCGGGACCTGGTGGAGAACGCCATCGGACTGGTGCGGCGCCGCAAGGAGGCGGCCCAGGCCGCGACTATCGACGAGGCCGTGGAAGACCGGCTGGTGGACGCGCTGTTTCCGCCACTCAGGGGAGTGGATGACGACGTCGAGCGACGTGCCCGGTGGGAGCGCAGCCGAGATAAAATACGCGGCCAGCTGCAGGAGGGGGTACTGGACGAGCGGGAAATCACCGTCACCACCGAGGTCTCCAAGGCTCCCATCGCCAACATCTTCACCGCGGCGGGGGAGGAGTTCGACGCCAGTTTCGGTGACGGGCTGAAGAACCTCTTTCCCAAGCAGAAATCCGAAAAGAAGATGACTGTACGCAAAGCGCGCCGCGTGATGCACGAACAGGAGGCGGAGGCGCACCTGGACATGGATCAGGTAGTTGCCGAGGCCATCGAACTGGTGGAGAACGGCGGCATCATCTTTCTGGACGAGATCGACAAGATCGTCACCGGGGGCGGGAGCGGCCAGGGCCCCGACGTGAGTCGCGAGGGCGTGCAACGGGATCTGTTGCCCATCGTCGAGGGGTCCACCGTCAGTACCAAGCACGGCGCCGTGAAGACGGACCATGTCCTGTTCGTGGCGGCGGGCGCCTTCCACATGAGCAAGCCCAGCGACCTGATCCCCGAGTTGCAGGGGCGCTTCCCCATCCGCGTCGAGCTGGACAGCCTGGGCGCCGAGGACTTCGTGCGCATCCTGCGCGATACCGAGGGGTCCCTCATCAAACAGTACCAGGCCATGCTTGCGGTGGATGACTGCCAGGTCGAGTTCACCGAGGACGCCCTGGAGGAACTGGCCCGACTGGCGGCAGAATTGAACAAGCGCATGGAAAACATCGGCGCGCGGCGGCTGCAGACCATCCTGGCCCAGTTGCTGGACGGGGTACTTTATGACGTGCCCACCACCGGCACCGGCCCCCTGCGCGTGGACCGGGCATTCGTGACCGGACGGCTGGCGGATATGGTCCAGGACGAGGATCTGAGCCGCTACATCCTGTAGCGAATGGGGATGGACTAGCAGCGGCGATGCGCTATGTTTCCCCTGCGCAACAGCCACCTGAACCCGAGACGGAGGACCGAACCGTGGCCCATCACAAGGATTTCCTGAGCATCGACCGCTGGAGCAGCGAACAACTGCGGGCGGTGCTGGAACTGGCCAAGGAGCAGAAGCCCCTGGCCCGGCGACACGAATTGCCGCACACCCTGCCCAACCGGGTCCTGGCCTGCGTCTTCGCCAAGCCGAGTCTGCGCACGCGCGTCTCCTTCGAGGTGGCCATGCGGCAACTCGGCGGCGAGACCCTCTTCATTACCGACAAGGAAATCGGCATGGGCACCCGCGAATCGGTGCACGACGTGGCCAAGGTCATGAGCCGATTCTGTGACGGCATCATGATCCGCTGGTTCGATGACAACGAAGTGGTGGAGCTGGCCGAGCACGCCACGGTGCCGGTGGTCAACGGCCTGACGGACCTGACCCATCCCTGCCAGGTGATGGCCGATATTCTCACCGTCGAGGAACACCTGGGCAGTATCGAGGGCAAGACGGTGTGCATGGTGGGCGACGGCAACAACCTGGCCAACAGCTGGCTCAACGCCGCCACCAGGTTCCCGTTCAACTTCATCCTGGCCTGTCCCGAGGGCTATCTGCCCGACGAGGGCATCCTGCAGAAGGCCGAGGACGCAGGCGCCAGCTACATGATCACCCACGACGCCCGCGAGGCGGTCGAGGGCGCCCATGTCATCTACAGCGACGCTTTCTACAGCATGGGCCAGGAAGAAGAGGCCGCGAAGCGTCGGCGGGACTTCGCCCCCTTCCGGATCACGGCTGACCTGTTGGCAGCCGCCGACAAGGATCACATCGTCCTGCACTGCCTGCCCGCCCACCGGGGCGAGGAAATCACTGATGAGGTCATGGACGGGCCCCACTCGGTGGTTTTCGACGAAGCCGAGAACCGGTTGCACGCCCAGCGTGCCATCCTGGCCACCCTGATCGGGTAGGTGTTCGTATCGAGGAACCGCGCGTCAGAAAACCATTACACCGGGGACCGGACCCGCATGGGG
>QNDV01000448.1 GCA_003646045.1 bacterium | reverse complement strand
TCACCTCGATCCTGCGCACGGTGGCGGTCAATTTCCCCGGCAGTCGCAGTTGCGTCATCCTGGTGGAGGGTGCCCAGGTGGAGACCCTGGCCGGGCACATCAACCTGGTGGCGCCCTTCGATCCCCGGAGGTGGCTGTAGGTGACCTCCGATCAGCGACGTAGCCGCCCCATCGGGGTTTTCGATTCCGGTCTCGGCGGCCTGACGGTGCTGCGGGCCCTGCACGATCGTCTGCCCTGCGAAGACATGGTCTATTTCGGCGACACGGCCCGCGTGCCCTACGGCACCAAGGGCGAGAAGACGGTGGCGGCGTTTGCCCGCCAGGATGCGGGTCTGCTGGTGGAGCAGGGTGTCAAGATGGTGGTGGTGGCCTGCAACACGGCCAGCGCATTTGCCCTGGATCACTTGCGCAGGGTTCTGCCGGTGCCGGTGCTGGGCGTCATCGAGCCCGGTGTGGACACGGCCCTGCGAAGTACCACCAACGGTGCCGTCGGTGTGATCGGGACTTCGGGCACCATCCGTTCGGGACGTTACCAGGCAGGGCTGGCCCGGGAACTGGAGGCCGCCCGCATCGTGGTGCAGGAGTGTCCCCTGTTCGTGCCCCTGGTGGAGGAAGGCATGGCCGGCCACCCGGTGACCGCCATGGTGGCCCGGGAATACCTGGCGCCGTTGAGCGAGGCGGGTGTCGACACCCTGATCCTGGGTTGTACCCATTATCCGCTGCTGAAAGACGATATCAGTCGTACCATGGGAGCCGGCGTGGCCCTGGTGGATTCGGCCGAGGCCCTGGCCGAAGCAGCCGAACAGAAGCTGGCGGCGTTGTCGCTGCGTCGACGCGACAGTGACCAGGCACAACTTCATGATCGACAGGGCGAGTTGTCCTTCCTGTTGAGCGACATACCCTGGAAATTCGCCGAGATCGGGGCCCGCTTCCTGGGCCGGGAAATCACCGACGTACGCAACGTGGAACTGGCGGAACTGGAAGAGGCGGGACGCCGCCTGGACGCGTCCGCACCAACGGATGACCGGAAGGAAAAATCGTGATCGAACGCGCCGAAGACCGTGCCTTCAATCAATTGCGTCCCACCCGCCTGGTGCGGGACTATCTGCCCCACGCCGAGGGCTCGGTATTAATCGAGATGGGCAACACCCATGTCATCTGCGCGGCGAGCATCTCCAACGGCGTGCCCCGCTGGCTGAAGGGCTCGGGACAGGGCTGGGTCACTGCCGAATACGGCATGCTGCCCCGCAGCACTGGCCAGCGCATGCGCCGCGAGGCTGCCGGCAGCGGACAGGGCGGACGAACCATGGAGATCCAGCGGCTCATCGGCCGCTCCCTGCGGGCCATCACCGACATGTACGCCCTGGGCGATCTGACCATCACCCTGGATTGCGACGTGATCCGTGCCGACGGCGGCACCCGCTGCGCGTCCATCAACGGGGCGGCCGTGGCCCTGTGGGATGCCCTGCAGCGCCTGGGCCTGCGCAAGCACCCCATGCGGTCGCTGGTGGGAGCCATCAGCCTGGGCGTGGTCAGTGGCGAGGTGCTCATGGACCTGGACTATCGCGAGGATTCCACCGCCGAAACGGACATGAACATCGTCATGGCCGAGGGTGGCGGGTTGATCGAGATCCAGGGCACCGCCGAGCAGCGTCCCTTCACCCGCGAGCAGCTGGACAGCATGCTGGACCTGGGCGGCGCCGCCATCGCCAAGATCAACGAACTGCAGCACCAAGTCCTGGAGGCCTGAGATGGGCCGTGAACAGCGCCGCGTGGTGATCGCCAGCCGCAACGCCGACAAGGTGCGCGAGTTGGCCGCCCTGATGGAGGGCCTGCCCTTCGAAGTGGTCCCCTCGTCCGAGTATCCGGATCTGCCGGATGTGGTGGAGGATGGCACCACCATCGAGGGCAACGCCACCCGCAAGGCCCTGGTCACCGCCGCCTATACCGGCGAGATCGCCATGGCTGACGACACTGCGTTGCAGGTGCGCGAGTTGAATGGTTTACCGGATGTGTTCGCCGCGCGATTCTCGGGGGAGGGCGCGACCTACACCAGCAACGCCTCCCTGCTGTTGGAAATGATGCAGGACGTACCGGACGATTGCCGACAGGCGCGTTTTGCCACGGCCTGTGCGTGGATCGATCCGCGGGCCGGGGAGTTGCCGGGCACGGTGTTGGCGCCGGCTGTGGCCCGCCGGCTGCACAATCCGTGGGCCGGAGTGCAGGAGGCACCTCCGGAGGAATTCGACGGTCTGCTGGACCGTGAGCAGGTCTGGACGGCCTATCGCACGGCATTGCTGAGCGACCTCGTAAGTTGGGGGCATGACCCTGATCGCGTGGGCGAGGTGGCTGAGGGTTTGTTGGAGCGTTCGGTGCGGGAGCGACAGGGTGAACCACCGGCGGGTTTCATACGTCTGCCGGATCCGCGCATTTGGGCCAAGGGCCCTGATGATATGGCCGCAGCGCCGACGAGGATGGTGCCCGCGGGTTTGCCCGCTGACGCTCCCGGTCGGTCCGGTGGCGAAGGTTCCCTGCTGCAGATCACGGCCATCGGTAAAGTACTCGGGACAGTGACGCGCGAGTTCCTGGGCACGGGCGGTTTCGGCTATGATCCAGTGTTCACGCCGGCTGGTGAGGCGCGGACACTGGCGGAAATGGAACCGGCCGAGAAGAACCGGATCAGTCACCGCGGACGCGCCTTGCGACGCCTGCTGGCGGCGGTCCGGCAGGCCTACGGTACAGCCGGTTGACGGGTGCTCGTTGACTGTCGGCGGTCACGGAGATACTCATTTACGATTATTGCGCTTCAGGCCCTGCGATGGCAGGTAGTTGACAGAGCGCAGGAGAGACGGCCGCAGCCTTGGGCGTGCGGCTTGCATTCAGGTCGGGGCGTGGCGCAGCCCGGTAGCGCACCTGCTTTGGGAGCAGGGGGTCGGGAGTTCGAATCTCCCCGCCCCGACCAGCGGCCACCGCTTGACACGGACTGGCCGGCAGGCCATTATTCGCGTCCGCCCGCGGGGACGTAGCGACCGGCGACTGACGGGCCCCGGTTATCGGAGCGCCCGTAGCTCAGCCGGATAGAGCAGCGGATTTCTAATCCGCAGGCCGCAGGTTCAAGTCCTGCCGGGCGCGCCAGCAAAAACGCGATATATGGTGGTGGCTGTAGCTCAGTCGGCAGAGCCCCTGGTTGTGGTCCAGGTGGTCG
>QNDV01000447.1 GCA_003646045.1 bacterium | reverse complement strand
CCAGCACCCGCCGCGGATCCACGATGGCCTGACGCTCCAGGCTGCGGGCCACCGCCTTGCTGACGGCAATCATGGCGTCCAGGCGGCCCAGGAAGGGCCGCTTCAGTGCCCGCCGGGAAAAGGGAAGCAACTGGTGGCGCGTGCCGACATTGACTACCGCGGTACCCAGGGTGGCGACGGCGGCCAGGTAATGGTCCCGCGGCAGGTGGGTGTGCAGAATTTCGGTTCCGGATCGTCGCAGCCAGGACGCCAGTATGGCCAGCCCCCCTGGCTCCCACCAGCCCACCAGGGGCCAGCGGCGAACCCGGACCGGGCCACCCTGCAGATGATCAGCCAGGGCGCTGCGGGGTCGGGTCACCACCGTGACCTCATGGCCCCGGGCTGACAACCCCCTCGCCAGGGCTGCCAGGCAGACTTCACCCCCGTAGTAGCCGGACATGGTATTCAGTTGCACGATACGCACGGTCCGGCCGATTCCCTTCCCTGCTCTCGAGACCCGGATTGACACTAAACCGATCGTATCCTACCGTCCCCCGGGGACCAACCTGTAAACCGGCCCACCGCACGGAGGCGTCATGTTGGCACGATCATCGTATACCTCTCGCATTCACCCGGCCCTGCTGGTCGCGCTCTCCCTGGTTCTGGCCCTGCTTTGCTGGTCGCAGACAGCCCGGGCGCGAGCTCTCGACAACGACACCCAGCCGGCCGCACCGCAAGTCACGGAGCATGAGCAGGCCGGCGGGCATGACGCCCCGGATACGGCTGCTCACGTCACGACCGGTCATGCCGGCGATTCCGCCGGTGATCACGGTGATCATGCCGAGGAACACGGCGGCGGCCATGGGGCCAGCGCCACCGGCGGACTGCCCCTGTGGACGGCCATCCCCTTCGTGGGCATCCTGCTGTCCATTGCCCTCGGCCCCCTGGTGGCCCCACACTTCTGGCACAAGCACTATCCCAAGGTCTCGGTATTCTGGGCCCTGGCCTTCGCGGTGCCCTTCCTGATCTGGAACCCGTCCGAGGCGGTACAGGAGATCCTGCATATCTACCTGCTGGACTACTTCCCGTTCATAATCCTGCTGTGGGGACTGTTCACCATCAGTGGCGGCATCTACGTGGGCGGCTCGCTGCGGGGCAAACCCGTGGTGAATGTGACATTGCTGGCCATTGGCACCGTGCTGGCGTCACTGATCGGCACCACCGGCGCGGCCATGGTACTGATCCGGCCCCTGCTGCGGGCCAACGACTGGCGACGCAACAAGGTCCACCTGATCGTCTTCTTCATCTTCCTGGTGGCCAACATCGGCGGTTCGCTGACCCCGCTGGGTGACCCGCCCCTGTTCCTGGGCTTCCTGCACGGCGTGCCTTTCTTCTGGGTAACCACGGCCCTCATGCCCCACATGCTGCTGGCGGTGGCCTGTATCCTGGTGATCTTCTTCGTAGTGGATACGATGCTGTACCGGCGCGAGGAGAACGAACCGGAGGCCGATCCCGACGCGAGGGGTATCCACATCGAGGGCCTGCACAATCTCGTCTTCCTGATGGGTGTGATGGGCGCGGTGATCATGTCCGGTTCCTGGCACCTGCCCGAGGTCACGGTATACACCGCGGGCAGCCACCCGGTGGTGGTACCGCTGCAGAACTGGTTGAAGGATCTGATCATCATCATCATGGGAGTACTCTCCCTGCGGACCACTGCCAAGCTGCTGCGTGAGAAGAACGGATTCTCCTGGTTCCCCATCCAGGAAGTGGCCTACCTCTTTGCCGGCATCTTCATGACCATCATTCCGGCGCTGGCCATCCTCAAGGCCGGTCCGGCAGGTGCGCTGGCGGATTTGACCGCGGCGATCCATGGCCCGGTACGGTACTTCTGGGCCACGGGCATCCTGTCCAGTTTCCTGGATAACGCGCCCACCTACCTGACCTTCTTCAACGCCGCTCTGGGCGACCTGGGGGTTGGCGAGGATATGGTCCCGGCCATGCTGGGCTACGCCGATGCGGCTGCCCGCAACCAGACCTTCATCTCGGACCTGCAAGCCATCTCGGCGGGCGCCGTGTTCATGGGCGCCATGACCTACATCGGCAACGCACCCAACTTCATGGTCAAGGCCATCGCCGAGGAGGCCGGCATCCCCATGCCCAGCTTCTTCGGTTACATGGTCAAGTGGTCCATCCCGGTACTGATCCCGGTGTTCATCATCGTGACCTTCGTGTTCTTCGCCTAGGAGGCAGTCAGACATGGCCAAGCAGAAGACCGGCAGTACCACGTCATTCTTCGAAGTGGTGTTTATCGGCAAGCCCAAGGTGGTCCGCGCATTCCTGAGGGGCCTGATCATGGGCAGCGGCCAGGACTCCACCGTGTTCTACAGTTTCCACGATGGCATCAAACACGACGGCAAGGCGACCCAGCTGGCCGAGCTGGTGGGCATCCGTGCCACCGATTGCCATGTGGTAGTGGACGAGGGCACGAGCAAGCTGCTGAAGCGCCTGGACAAGCGTATCCATGACGAAACCGGCCTGGAGATTACCACCCACCGCAAGGTGCGCTCGGCAGCCATGGAATTCTCCTTCGAAGCCTTCGCTCCGCGCTATCACGAAGAAATCATGACGCTGCTGGACAAGCTGCCCACGGGGCTGAGGCTACGGGGATTCAAACACGAAGTGACCAGGGACAAGGATGCCCGTGGTGTGGAGGCGTACGCATCGGCCCACGACTTCGAGTCCCGCGGCCAGGGCGGAGTCATCGGTTCGGTGGACAAACTGGTGGCCTTCCGCCGGACTTGCGCCGACTTTCCGTTGATCAAGGTCGAGGATATCGAACTGAAGTAGAGCCGTGTGACAGCCGACAGTGCCTAGTACCACCGCCTCCGGTCCCGTGACCGGGGGCGGTGTCGTTTCAAGGCCTGCCTCAACAGGCTGCTAGCCCGGATTATTCATGAATTATCCGGGCTAGCGCAGCAGGAGCATCTTGCCGCCGACGGTGCCGGCCGAGGTGTCAACCCGGACCAGATAGACGCCGCTGCCGAGATCGTGGCCACGGTTGTCCCGGCCGTCCCAGGCCACCGTCTGGGGTCCGGCCGTTGCCGCAAGGTGGTGGATGGTGCCGACCCGCCTGCCCCGCACGTCGAAGATGCGCACCTCCACCGGTCCCGCCTGAGGCACCGTGAAACTGAGGGAGGTGGCCGGGTTGAAGGGGTTGGGATAGT
>QNDV01000446.1 GCA_003646045.1 bacterium | reverse complement strand
CGGCCGTCCCAGGTGGGATGGGCGGCGATGAACTCGGGGCTGCCGATGTCCACGGCGGGCAGGTAGTTCCAGGTGTCCGCGGCGGAAACCGGCAGGGTGATGACGGCGGCGGCGACCAGGATTAGGAGCGTGGTGGCGCGCTGGGTGAAGCTGGTCGGGTGGAACATGCAGGACCTCCGGGCGGGCAGTTGCCGATGGCGGCGAATATGAGACGGTACGGTTGCCGGGTTTGGCGGTACGAATATAGGACGGGGGGTGTGGGTGGACAAGGTGGGTCGCTAGACGCGGGACGCACCCAGCAACCACGACACCCTTTGGAAAATCACGCCCGAAAGTGCATATTGGTGGAGAACGAAAAGGGTCTAATACCCACAATTCCGCTGGGGTGTTGGCATGATCCGCCACGATCCCGGTTTCGATTCCGAAAGGACACGATGATGAAGAACATCGAGAAACGCGGCCCCATGACCCGGCTGATCCACGCCGGTCAGCACGTCGATCCGCAGACCGGTGCGGTAGCCACGCCGATCTACCAGACTTCCACCTTCGCCTTCCGGGACGCCGACCACGGCGCCGCCTGTTTCGGCGGCGAGCCGGGCTACAAGTACACCCGCCTGGGCAATCCCACCACCGAAGCGCTGGAAAAGAACATCTCCATCCTCGAGGGCGGCTACGGCGGCCTGGGCGCCGCCAGCGGCATGGCCGCGGTGAACACGGTTTATCTGACCACCCTGGGCCAGGGCGCCCACGTGGTGGCCACGGAGTCGTTGTACGGCCCCAGCCGCATGATCCTCGAGACGGAGTACACGCGCTTCGGCGTGGAGAGCAGCTTCGTCGATACCAGCGACCTGCAGAACCTGTCCGACGCCATGCAGGACAACACCAAGCTGGTCTACATCGAGACGCCGGCCAACCCCACCCTCAAGCTGGCCGACCTGGCGGGCGCGGCGGAAATCGCCCACCAGCACGGCGCCCTGCTGGCGGTGGACAACACCTTCGCCTCGCCCTATCTGCAGAATCCCCTTGAGCACGGCGCCGATATCGTCCTGCACTCCATGACCAAGTTCATCAACGGCCACACGGACGTGGTGGCGGGCATGGTGGTGGCCAAGGAGCCCGAGATGTACAAGCGGCTGCAGAAGGTCCATACCAACTTCGGCGGCACCATGGATCCCCACCAGGCCTGGCTGGTGCTGCGGGGCGTCAAGAGCCTCGGCCTGCGCATGGAGCGGGCCCAGGAGAACGCCATCAAGCTGACCCACTGGCTCGAAAAGCATCCCAAGGTGGACTGGGTGGCCTACCCCGGCCTCGAGAGCCATCCCCAGTTCGAACTGGCCCGCAAGCAGATGCGCGGCCCGGGCGCCGTGTTCAGCTTCGGCGTCAAGGGCGGCCTGGCAGCGGGCAAGACGGTGATCGACAACGTCGAGATACCCGCGCTGGCCGTGAGCCTGGGCGGCATCGAGAGCCTGATCGAGCATCCGGCCAGCATGACCCACGCCGGTATTCCCGCCGAGGAACGTGCGGCCGTGGGTATCAGTGACGATCTTGTGCGTCTGGCCGTGGGCTGCGAGGACTACACCGACCTGGAGGGCGATCTGGCCCGGGTCCTGGACCTGATCTGAGCGGAGAATGATGAACCAGAACTGGGTGGACGCAAAAGCTATCCGGGGTGACGCAACCGGGGATATATGGGCGGTGGATTTCACCGCCCATCCCCTTCTGGACCCGGAATTCCCCCGCCAACGATCCCGCCTACTGTACCTGACCCGCCTCACTTTCCGGCGCATCATGGAAGACGACGCAGCCTACCGCGAGGAACTGGCCAAGCTCTTCCATCCCCCGGGCTCGCCCCAGGCCACGGAGGAAACCATCTCCGCGCTGGCAACCAGGGCCGCCGAGTACCTCAAGGAAGCGGACATCTACCTGGCCTCGACCATCGACCTGCTGCCCGAGGCCAGTCGCAACCACGTGGTACCCCTGCCCCAGGTGGTGGCCTGCAATGACACCCGCGAGTTGATGGCCCTGGCCTTCCACGGCGACAACGAACGGCTGTGCTACGAGGCGCGGCGCAAACTCTTCCTGTCCCAACTGCTGCTGCACATCGACCAGTCGCGCCTGGTGCAGGACGGACCGCGCCACCTCGATGTTTTCGAGAGCCTGCTGGAGGGCGGGCTGTGGTGCCATCGCAGGCAGGTCCACGACCTGAGCATCGGCTTCCGCATCGGCCCCGACGGCCAGGGCATCGAGTACACCTCCCGTCCCCAGGACGGGGACCAGCGCTGGGACTTCCGCTCGACTTTCCTGGAGCGTTCCCTGGGCAGGCGGCGCATCGGCGTGGACGTGCTGTACCACAGCTGCCGGTTCAAGCGCTCGGTGACACCGGTGTCGTTCGAGATCGTCGACGGCCGCCACCGGGTGCTCGAAAAAATCCGCTGGAGCGAAATGCGTCAGCAGAGCAGCGGCTCCATCCTGTCCAAGATGATCCGCAACGGCATCACCAATCCCAACAAGATCGGCGACATCATCGGCGCCATGTTCATCGTGCTGGACAACGAGGCCCTGAACGACCTGCTGGTGCTGCTGGACTCATGCGTGGGCAGCCCGTTCAGCTGGCGGGACGTCACCGACACCCTGGCCCCCGTTCCGGGCGGCAGTGCTCTGAACACCTGGAGCAGCAAGGGCTTCAAGGTCTTCAAGGGCGATGTGGATGTGCTGACCAAGGCTCCCCAGTCGGGTATCACGTATCGCTTTCCGGTGGAAGTGCAGATCTTCACCCTGGAGAGTTATCTGCGGACTGTCTGTGGGACGCATGAGGCGAGTCACCTGGCTTTGAAGCTGCGGCAGTTCTTGTATGGGCTGGTGCCGCGGTTGTTTCCGGCGGGGGTGTATGGGAAGGAATGGTTGGCGGGGGAGGCTACTGGTGGATCAGCGGCTGCGGCCAGAGACTGAATCAGGGTACCCGGCACGCTACCACGAATACGGCCGGCTCGAGGTCCTCGTCGCTGAGACGGCGGAAGCGAGGGTCCAGGCGGGGGCGCATTTCGGTGAGAAGCTCCCGCGGGAAAGTCTCCACCACTTCGATTTCCACGTCCTGGAATCCCATCCCGGCCAGCAGTGACTCGTACTCCGGCAGACGTACCCGGTTGGGCTCGCCGTTGTGGGAACTTTGCAGGCTCCACAACCAGTCCGGGTACTCGAGGAACTGCAACGGATG
>QNDV01000445.1 GCA_003646045.1 bacterium | reverse complement strand
GGACGAGACCATCGTTGTCTCCGGTAGCGGTTCGGCGAATTTCGGATCCACAGGCAGGATTACGGGCATTGCCGTCTATGACGCCGCAGGAGGGCCCCTGGGTGATGCCGACTACAACCTGATCTCCGCGTCGGGGTATTTCGATGTGCCGTCCACGGTTTCCAGTTCGTCGAGTTCGTGGGGGTCGCTCAAGGCGCGGTATCGCTAGCGGGGTGATGGAGGGGTCCCGTCGCAGTTCGGCGAACCGACGGCACCGACTCCATCACCGACCTGTTGTCTGCACTCCGGTCTACTGGTATCGCGCCTTCAGGCTGCCCCAACTGGACTCCTCGTTGTCGACGACCCTGCATCCTTCGGCGGCCACGACCCAGTGGGTCGCATCGATGTACGGGCCCTCCATGCCACCACGCAACTCGCCGTAGATGTCAATGGAGGCGCCGAGTGGCGGCATTTCCTGGTTCGGCGGGAAGCTGTTGTCGAAATGCGACAATCCCCACCAGCACTCGTCTGGACACACCTGAAGGTGGAGGTTGCCCCCGACATCGATCACCGTGCCGCGGGCGGCAATGCCGAGCATGCAATCGGCCTGGGTGAACCAGCCCCGATGGGGGAAGGGAATCCAGAACCGCTCGCTGTCCGCCGCCACCGCCTTGAGATAGTAGATCACCTTGCGATACGGTACGACCGGTACGTCATGGACGACGAACTCGTAGATGCCGATCCCGGTGGGCATGGGTTGCACTGCGGACACATCGACGTCATCGACACAGGCACCCACCACCTCGCGCTCAACGATCCAGCCTGTGATGTTCGGGTCCACGACATCCCAGACGTTGAGAGTGATGTGGATATCCACCTCGGTGCCGGCGCAGGTTGTCGTCGCCTCGACACTGGCGAATTCGATCATGTCCGACTGGGCCATGGTGGTGGCGGAGAGCAGGCAAACCGTGGCGAGGGTGGACAAGACAAGAATACTTGAGCTTCGGGTCATAGTTTCTCCTTCGGCTTGCGGCGACGCGCTCATCCGGTGTCACCATGATCGACACCGTACGCGTCGCCAGGTTCGTATGGTGGTCATTATAGCAGAGTTGCAGGGTTGGATTGCCCGGTTCCCAGATAATATTGGTGCCGCTGACTACATCGGCTACCAGTAGACAAATCCCCACACCAAGGCGAGAATCACGGCACATCGACAACCTTCGTCCCGGGAGCATCCCATGCCCACGATCACGCCCCCTGCAGCCCTCCAGCGCCTGCACGAAGGCAATCTACGCTTCGTCAACGACGCCTGCGTCAACGCCAGCGCCACCAGTGCTGCACGGCGGGACGGGCTGACCTCGGGACAGGAGCCCTTTGCCATCATCCTGGGCTGCTCCGACTCGCGGGCGCCGGCGGAAATCCTCTTCGATCAGGGATTGGGGGACCTGTTCGTCATCAGGGTGGCGGGGAACATCGTCGCATCGTCCCAGGTGGCCAGCATCGAGTTCGCAGCGGAGCGTTTCGGCACCCGCTTGGTGGTGGTGCTGGGGCACTCCGGGTGTGGCGCAGTGGAGGCTACCATCACGGAACTGGGCTTACCCGTAGAGCAGCAGCACCCTAACCTGCGCTCCATTGTCGACCGCATCCGGCCGGCAGTGGCCACTCTCCTGGATACCGACCTGCGCGATCAACCCGAGGCCCTCCTGCACCATGCGGTGCGGGCTAACATCCGGGCCTCGGCCGGTTATCTGCGTACTGGTTCGGAGATCCTCAAACAGCTGGTCCGGGACGACAAGCTCCTGATCGTGGGGGCCGAGTACTCCCTGGAGACGGGGGAGGTGGACTTCTTCGACGGAATGCCCGAGACCCCTTGACCCCCTTTGCATCTTGCTACTCGTACTGATCGGCTAGGGACCCATCGTTTGGGTTGTCGATTTTGGGCTCGCCATCAGTGAACCACCCCGCCGCCAGCCCCGATTTTACCGACCCTGAAATCCGTCCAACCGCAAACAATCATTCAAGCTAGCGCCATTCCAACCGAAAAGTGGACTTGTAATTCTCCTTTTGAATGGAGTCGACGTCGTAGTCGAATTCTGTATGGGAGTATCCCGTAAGTGTCACGTAAATCATTACATCCGTCTCGGTTCGCGCTACTGGTGATTGCCATTCTGGTCCTGTGTACCGCGCAGGTCCAGGCTCAGGCTGTGGTTGTTACCGGCAGCTATACGGGCGACGGTCTCGGCGGGCATTCCATAACCGGCTTGGGCTTTCGGCCCGATGTCGTGCTCATCCAGTCAGCGGCCGACGACCCTACCTATGCCAGGACTGCCACCATGGCGCCCGGCTTTGCCAAGGATCTGGGCAGCAATGTAGCCCTCAACACGGGCCGGATAGAATCGCTTGACGCCGACGGGTTCTCCGTCGGCGCGGCTGCTGAGACCAACCTGGTCGGCCAAACCTATTACTGGGTGGCCCTGCGAGCTTCTCAGGGTGTGCTTGATATAGGCTCCTACGTGGGCGACGGCAACAACGTCAATAATGTGGGTGGTCTCGACGACAAACCGATCGCAATCCTGATCCTGGGTGAAACGGCAGAGCCGGCAGTATTCCGCACGGAAGACATGGCTGCCTACGAGAGTTTCCCCCTGGGTAACGCGATGCCCTTCGGCGACGCGATCATCAGTTTCCAGGGTAGCGGTTTTTCCGTCGGGACAGACCCGTCCGTCAACCTGGCGGGTGATCTCTACCACTACATTGCCTGGTACGACCTGGCGGGCTCCACCGCCCAGGGGACCTATCTGGGGAACGCCGTTGACGACCGTGCCATCGGCGGGCTGGGTTTTGCGCCCGCGTGGGTGCTGGTTCGTGGCGGCGAGGACCAGGACGGTGTTCATCGGAGCAATGCCCTGACGGGCGATGTCTCCCATTTCTTCCGCGACCAGATCGGAGCCCCGGACCGCGTCCAGGACTTGAACGTCGATGGTTTCCAGGTGGGCCTCGCTTCCGAAGTGAATACCACGGGCGTTCCGTACCACTGGCTGGCCCTGGCGAGCTCGGGATCGTCAGCCGACCTGGAAGTCGGTCTGGCTGTGGACAGCACCACCGTGGACGTAGGAGACACGTTGACCATCACCGTGATGGCCCAAAATTCCGGTGGCGTCACCATAGACACCTTCGTCATCAACAGCCCGCTTCCGCCCGGCCTGTTACTGGTTTCCGGCAGCCCGCAACAGGG
>QNDV01000444.1 GCA_003646045.1 bacterium | reverse complement strand
TTCAGTCATTCAGTCGTTCAGTCGTTCACATGCTCGATGACGACGGCCACCGAGCCGTCCATCTCCGCGCGCAAGTCGGGCTTCTGCACCGACTGGGTTTCCACCTGCTCCCGCGGCAGGATGAGGGCTGTGGCCAGGTAGGTGGCCACCTGATCGGCGCGTTCGGCGGCCAGGTCCAGGGTTTCTGCCGTCACGGTCACCCGCACGGGCGACCAGGGGTGGTGGCGGATTTCGTCGCTGGTGCGCACGAGCCATTTCTGGCCGGCTTCGGTCAAGGCCGTCTCGTTTCGCACGAAGAGCTGGCCGCCGGCCATCTCGAGTACCCGGTCACCGTCCCGGCGATAGTCCAGGGCCGGGATGCGGAAACTCACGCCCGCGTGATTGTAGGTGTTGGTGCCCTTGTCCGTGATGGTGAAGACGTAGCTGTAGGGGTAGCCCACCTGGAGCATCTCGCCGTTGTCGCCCAGGCCGTCCCAGTCCAGTTGCTTGGGCGGACGACCGCCGCCCGCATAGGTGCGGAAGGGGCTGCCGCGGAAGTCGGTCACCGCCAGGGACCAGTTCTTGACCTTGTGGCCCTCCTGGTCACCGGGGTAGAAGGTGGTCACCGGAGTGCTGGCCATGTTGGGGATCCAGAAGTGGGGCGGCTGGTCGCTGGCCAGCAACTCGAGGTTGTTCAGGTGCGGCTGCAGGCCGCTGACCGGGCTCACGCCCAGGACTTCCTCGTCCATGGCCGTGAAGAAGGAATCCACGGAGGCGGCGTCCAGTTCGAATTCGAACGTGCCCTTGTCGATATCCTGGCGGACCTCGTTCTCGGCTTCCACCACCATCTCGGGCAGTGCACCGCCGCTCTGCCCGTCAGTGGTCCAGTCCTCACCGTTTTCTTCCTGGCCCAGGGCGGAGGCGGCCGACAGCAGCAACAACATCAGGATGGTGAACGTGGTCTTCATGGTCCAGGTCTCCTAGTTCAGACGGAAAATTATGGTGATCACACCCCACTGCTCGACCGCGGCTTGGTCCGCGGGCAGTGGGGCGAAACGGAACTGCTTGATGGCGTCCATGGCCATCTTGTTGAGATCACGATGGACGGACGACTGCTCGAAGTAGGTGTTGTCCTTCACCCGGCCGTCGGCCAGCACGGTGAAGTGCACCGCGACGACGCCTTCCCAGCCTTCGCGGCGCGCCTTGGCGGTGTATTCCGGCGGGACGCTCTTGAGAATCTTGCGCCCGGAAATCTGGCCGCTGATGGTCATGCCGCTGCCTTTACCGTCGACTTCGACCTCGGCCACGGCCTGCTTGGGCTCGGCCACGGCCGACGTTTGCTTGACGATGTCCGCCGAGGGCTCGGGCTCGGCCAGGCGTCCGCGCCCGGACAGGCCGCCGCCACGGCCGCCACCGCCGGAACCGTAGTTCAGGATGGTCTTGCGGCCGCCTCCGGTGCTGCCGGAACCACTGGGGCCGGTCACGTCCAGGACGCCCTTGCCACCGGGTTTGCCGCCGCCCTCGCCGGCCGGGGCCAGGGAAGACTGCGGTGCGGCGTAGGTTCCGCGGCTGCTGCCCTGAAGCGAACCACCGCTGGCGACGGACGCCGCGGCTTCGGCCACGCCTCTGGTACGGCTTGTACCGGCATCGGCCACCATTTCGCCGCCGGCCACGATGCTGCCGGCCCGGCTCTGCAGAGCGCCTTCCTGGGGCTTGAATCGGCCCTGGGGACTCGCGGTCGCGCGTACGGGCGCACCCACGTTGTCGGTGATCTCGACGTTGAAGTCGCCTCGCAGTTTGCTGGCGTCGATGACCTGACGGGCCCGGGGCCGGGGCGCCTTGGCCTCAAGCGTCTGGGCCTGGGCCAGGGTCTGGGGTTGCTGGGTCACGGGCTCTATGGTCGGTGCCGCGGTTTCCATCACGGCCATCTGCTGGCGCGCCACCGGCTCGGTGTTCATCAGCTCGGCGCTCGAGATCGGTTTCGATTCCGGGCGTGGGGGCGGAGAAGGTTCGTCCGCTTTCATGGCGCTGTCGGTGGCCACACCGCGTCCCGGCGGTTCCCTGAGTCTTACCTTGGCTGCTACGTCCTCGCCGTAGCGGGCCTCGATGTAGGCGATCTCCAGCAGCTCGTCCCTGATGACCTGACCCGCCACCTGGGTCCCTGCCACAACCGTCAGCAGGAACAGCAGGCCGGCGTGCAGGACAAAACTGGCGGTCATGCCGCCGGTCGTCTGCCTGGACCGGTCGATGTACTGCTGCATCATGGCTGGTCCTCCTCGTCCTTTTCCTTGGTGGCCAGGGCCACGCGGGGGGCATTGGAGGCTTCGACCGCGGCGATGAGTTCCTCGACCTCGCCGTAGGGCAGGTTGCGATCGGCCTTGATGACGGCCACGGCGTAGGGCGTGCCCTCGATCATGACGCCCAGGTAATGGGGAATTTCATCCAGGGTGAGCAGGTCCTCGCCCACGTAAATTTCCCGCTCGATGGTGAATGTGATCTCCACATTGTCCGTATCGTCCACCTCGGCCGCCCGGGCCTCGGGGAGCTGGACATCTATTTCGTCGTTGCTCAGAAACGGCGAGATCATCATGAGGGTCAATACGACGACCAGCGAGACGTTGATGATCGGCACCACCGTCGTGCGGGACTCGGTCTTGAATGCACTCTTCTTCACGGTCAGCTCCCGATCTGGTTCAGCATGGCGAGGTTTTCGGCCCCGCTGGCCTTGGCGATGTCCAGTACCTCGACCACCAGGCCGAGGATGACGTCGTCGTGGGGCACGATGACGACCGTCTTGTCGCTACGTTCGGCGAGACGGGCGGTCAGCTCCGTCTCCAGCTCACCCGGCTCCATGGTGATCCCGTTGAGGGTTATGCCCTCGGGGGTGACCGCCACCGTCAACAACCCGTCATCGGTGGCCTCGGTGGGAGTGATCACCGCCTGCTCGCTGCCGGCCTCGGCCGAATTCACCTGGATGCCGTTCCATAGCATGGCCGGCATCGTGATGAGGAAAACCACGATCAGGGTCGTTGTCACGTCCGCCAGGGGCGTGATATTGGCCTCGTTATTGCCTTCCAGCGTGCTTTTTCGTCTACGCAGAGCCATGTCGTCTCCTCTGGGTGCCTAGCTCAGCACCGCGGCCAAGGGGTCTTCCTGTTTCTTTGTAGCCTGGGCCTGGACGGGTCGGCTCTCACGGGCGGCTTCGGCCGGTGCTGCGGCATTTGCGATCTCGTGCTTGTG
>QNDV01000443.1 GCA_003646045.1 bacterium | reverse complement strand
GTGTCGTTGACCGGTACGTTGCGCAAGGAAGGCCACGAAGTCATCCCCTGCCCCGACGGTCACACGGCCCTGACGGCTCTCGCCACCGAGGCTTTCGACCTGGTCATCACCGACTTGAATCTGCCCGGCCCGGATGGATTGGAAATCCTGAAGCAGGCCAGGAGTCGCCATCCCGCTCCCCAGGTCATCATCATGACCGCCTACGCCTCTACCGAGACGGCGGTGGAAGCCCTGCGCATGGGCGCCCGCGACTACGTCACCAAGCCGTTCCAGACCGCCGAGATCCTGACCCGGGTGGGCAACATCGCCCAACTGCTCGAGATCGAACAGGAGAACCGCCAGCTCAAGGCCAGGATCGCCGGTGACCAGAAAGACGTGATCATCGGCAACTCCCCCCCCATGGACCAGCTCAGGAACACCATCGACACCATCGCTCCGGGCGAGTACAACATCCTGATCCAGGGTCCCAGTGGTACGGGCAAGGAACTGGTGGCCAGGGCCGTTCATAACCACAGCAACCGCAGTGACGGCCCCTTCATGGCTGTCAACTGCTCTGCCATTCCCGATACCCTGATGGAAAGTGAACTTTTCGGCTACCGCAAGGGCGCCTTCACCGGTGCGGATCGCGATCACGAGGGCTATTTCGCGCGAGCTGACGGCGGCAGCCTTTTCCTGGACGAGGTGGATGACCTGCCGCTGGCAGTGCAGGTGAAACTGTTGCGTGTGATCCAGGAGCGGGAGATCGAACCGGTAGGTGGCGGTGGCACGCAGAAGGTTGATTTCCGGCTCATTGCCGCCACCAAGAAGGATCTCAAGAGCCTCGCTGAAAGTGGGGACTTCCGGGAAGACCTCTATTACCGGCTGAACGTGATTCCCCTGGTCCTGCCTACCTTGGCCCAGCGGAAAGAGGATATCCCCGCCCTGGTAGAGAACTTCGTCGCCATGCACGGCAAGCAGGGAGAGTTCCACCTGGACGAGGAGAGTTACCGGGCCATGATGGCCTATGACTGGCCGGGCAATGTGCGGGAGCTGAGCAACGTCGTCGAGAGAATGCTGGCCATGCCCGATATTCCGGTGAGCCAGCTGGTCGATGGCGGCGGGTCCACGGTCGCTGACGGCAGACCTGCGCCCACGGATCCGGAAACCCTGTCCGTTCCACGGGACCTGACCGTCCAGCCCGACGGCAGCCTCGATTACCGCAAATACATGCAGGAATGCGAAGAGCGGCTCCTGCGGTGGGCGCTGGACCAGGCCGACGGCAATATCAGCAACGCGGCCAAGACCCTGGGCCTGCCCCGCAGCACCCTGCGCAGCATCATCGACCGCAACCAGGGTTGACCGGGCACCGGATCCGGGATCATTCCGACGGTGTGCTTCCCCCGCACCCGCTGTCCGATTCCAGGACCACGAAGGCAGTTATCACTTCCATCGCCAGCAACTCACCCCGGGCACCGTTTGTCATTACCACGATACCCCTGCCCTTTTCGGGCCAGCCCATGAGCCAGCAATTCAGGCCCGGCAGATTGCTGCCTGGGAGGGCGAACACACGGTCATCGCCTTCTCCCATCAGCAGCACGCCCAGCCCCTCGGACAGGGGGATACCGAACATCCGCGGATCCAGTTCACATTCCTTCCCGAACAGCTGGCGGGCCGTTTGTGGTGTCAGGATCCTCTGGGCATCACCACCGTAAGCCAGCAGCAGATCGTCGACCAACAGGGCCAGATCGCCGGGTGTGGTGGTCATTCCGCCGTGAGCCAGGGCCGTCAGATGCATGGCTGGCTCCCGGGAGATTCCCTCGGCATCGTGGGGCATGGCTTCGTGCTTCTGTAGTTCCGGTGCCAGGGGATAGGCGAAGGAGCTGTTCTTCATGCCCAGGTGGGCGAACACCACCTCATCGGCCAGACGTGTGAAGGACCGGCCCGTTACATCCTCCAGCAGAAGCTGGATGACATCGTAGGCTACATTCGAATACTGCCACTGCGTGCCCGGCTCCAGTTCCGGCGTGGCCGGTTCGTTCAGGGCCGGCGATCTCCCGTTCAACACGTCCAGCAGGGTCGGATACGGCGCGTCTTCCTGGTGGTCGAAATTCGTGGACGGCATCCCCGCCCGGTGGGTCAACAACATACGCAACGTCACCGTTTGCCGGGCCGTGAATTCATTGGCCTCGATCTGCCAGGAAGTCAGGTAGTCGTTCACGTCAGCATCGAGATCCAGGTCACCCTGCTGCACGAAATACAGGGCCAGGACCGCCGTCACCAACTTGCTCGTCGAGGCCGCCTGGAAGATCGTCCCGGCGGTGACCCGTACACCGGTGTCCACATCCAGGGTGCCGTACACTCCGGTCCAGGCAACCCCGCCATTCCCGACCACGGCCATGCTGACACCGGGAGTGTTGTAGAACTCCATGCGCTCGGTCAGGGTGTGGGGATTCGCGCACTGGACACTATCGGGCTCGAACATGCCGGCGGGCGACTTGAATTCGATGAGACCGGCTACCAGATGTTCATAGTTCGCTGTGGCATCCGTGTCCGACGGCGATGGTGTGCAGGAGCAGATGATCGCCAGCAGGAAAAACAGGGCAAAAGGGCGCATGGACTTCTCCCTCTATTTTCGGCACGCCTAGAATTTGTAGGAAGCAAACGTCCTCAACTCGATGTTCTTCAGATGCGATTCGGGATAGTCGTTGAAATACGAATCTCTCAGGTAATAGGTATATTCCAGACCCAGTCCCCACTTCTTGTAGATGCGCGGGTTGAACGCGGCCTGCGCGTAATGAATGAACTCGTCCCCCTTGGCGCCACTGATGGTGTGGAACCAGTAGATCCAGTAGCGAATCGCCAGGGCACCGTATTTCCGGTGGTCAAGGGCCACGAACATCTTGAACTTGGACCCGGTGGTGTAGTTGTACTCGCGGCCGTCGGCAGTCTCGAAGCCCACGTTCGAGCCACCGAGAATCACGGCATTCAGCTGGACACCGGTATAGACACGCATGGCCGACCGGGACTTGAAACGGGACAGGATACCCGCGCCGACACTCTGGCCGCCGAATTGGTAGATACGCGAATCGAAGTAGTCGTAGTCCTGGAAGATACCCCACAGGCTCCGGTTGCCGTCACCGTGTTCGAACTTGCGACCGTAGAGCAGGCCGGTGCCGCTGACTTCGTGGACCAGGGGGAATGGTCCGTGGATGGTCAGGGCTGCGCGCAGTGAGAAGTAGTCGAAGGGGTCG
>QNDV01000442.1 GCA_003646045.1 bacterium | reverse complement strand
GTGAATCCGAGTGTGACCTCCGCCACGGGTTGACCATTCGAATACTCGGGATGGTCCAGATGAAAACCGATGAGGGTCTCCACGGTCTCACGGCGCAAACGACGGTTGGGTAGTCGCAGGTCGGCCGAAAACGCGCGGATATCCGCTCCACGCAGAAGATCTTCCGCTATTGAGAATCGTGTCAGGGCCCGGCCCGGGTCCCCGGTGAGTACAAGGGCACGTCCCCACTCCAGATTCAGGCGAACCAGGAAATCGGGCGGCGTATGGGGAGTGCAGAAATTCAGGATTCGTTTAAAACCCGTCAACGCCTCTACCGGATCTCCCGTTGCGACCCGGGCCACTTCCGTATAGAGAAGGGTTGAAAGCCTGACCCGGTAGCGGGAGCCGAAGGCCTCGTCCGCAAGACCGGATTCCAACACCTCCAATGCCTCCCCGGCACGCCCACCCTCGATAAGGGCGGTGCCCAACAGGAATCTGCTCTCGGCGACCTTGGCGGGTTCGCTGCCCGCGGAAGCCAATTCCAGGCAGCGGGCAAAGGCCGCTCGTGCTCCCTCCGGATCATCCCGCAACAGGGCAAGATCACCGCGTGATCGGGCCAGTTTCCACTCCATGCCCTCACCCCCGCCCCGAGCCACCGCCTGCTCTGCATCGGTCAAGGCAGCAGCTGCTCTCGCGAATTCACCCTGGCGTCCAAATATATCCGCCGAGGCCATGGCGAATTCGGCGACGCGGTTTGAATCCGCGAGTTTGTCGTAGAGGGCGTACCGCAGTTCCTCGAGTCGGGCCAAGGACCGGTAGGCCAGATCGGGTCGACCCAGATCCCGCGCGAAATCGATCTGCTCCAGGTGAAACTCCGCCTCTTCAACAGCCAGGCTGGATGCCGGAAGAACCCCCATGACCTCCTGTAGCAACGAGTCTGCCGTGGCGTAGTCCCCGACGTGAAGGTAATAGGGTACTTCCCGGAGGGGATAACCCCGGACCAGCCTGGGATCGGGATATGCCTCCACCCAGAGGCGACCCTCATCCAGATAGGCCCGTGACTCCTCGAGTCGCCCCATGAGTCGCAAGTCGTAGGCGATATTGGTCATCATCACCGGTACACTGAACGAGTCCCTCAACGCCCTGGCTACCTCCAGACTCTCAAGATCAAAGGAAAGCGCTCGCTGGAGATCGCCGGCGGCAGCGTGGTAGCCGGCGGCGCGATTGAGGCACTTGGTCAGCAACCAGGGGTGATTCAGAACGCGGGACGAATCGATGCAGGCCTCGATCATGGAGAACGCGCCGGGCAGCTCGCTTCTGCGCTGCAGAACTTCAGCGAGAGCCAACCTGGCTTGCAGTTCCTCGTACTGCGCGCCGATCGCACGGTTGAGAGCCACCCGCACGACCTGGGCATGCAGAGCATCGTCGAGACGGTCGTTTCGCCGCAGAATGCCGCCGATTGCCGCCCACACCCTTGCTTCCAGACGTGCTCCGGCCACCGCGCGGGCGGTGGGCAGGTGAGCCATGAGATCATTGAGAGCCGAGATCCCCTCGCCCCGCTCCCGCCGCGCATGTGACTGCTTGATTACCAGCAATATCCTGTTGAGAGACAGCGAGTCCGTATCCGCAAGATCCATGTCCAGGTACTGGATGCCTCGACCACCGCGCATATAACCCAGCAGACCACGAATATACAACCCCGCACCACGAGTGCTGTCCAGATAGGCCGGTTGCTCGGCAAGAACGGCGAAGTCGATATCGCCGCTGAGCAGTTGACGATTCCGGACCGCCATCTCCAGCCAGAGGAATTCGCCGGGGTCACGTTGCAACTCCCGGACGAGTGCCGCCGCGGCTGTCGCCCGAGACTGCGGTCGGTCGATATGTGGAACCAGGGAATCATGCTTCGCCAGTCGGCTTACGGCAGGATTGACCGGTTCATCGAATCGAAGTGAGCGGCGTGCGCCCGCCACCGCCGGCCCGAGATCAGGTGAAAGAGGTACGCCCGTCAGGTCGTGGATCCGGGCCAGGGGATCCGGCTCACCGTCGCCACAGGCCGAGACCAGGACGCAGACCAGGACCCACAAGTACGGAAGGGATCGAAAATGCCTTTTCCGTATCGACATCGGTGTTTCCCTGGTGATCATGGGACGACGACAGGGAGCCGGGTCCCCCGCATCCGTGGACATGCCGCGAAGCGGTCATTATACTCACGCGCAGCCCAGCGAGTCACTGACGAACGATATCACTTTCGTGAACGGATATGTCTTCGGTGATGATACGTGGCAAGAACAACGACAATTCTCCAGGGGACTCATGGGATGGCCTCGTTCTGGCCTATTTGGCACAGACTGACGATGGCCCCGACGCATTGGCGCGTGCTCTGGAACCTGTTGCTCGACGAAACGTGGGAGCTTCTTTGGGATCCAGGAATCAGGATCTGGAGGATGTGATATCCGAGGTCGTCATGGCCGTCCTGGCCCACGTTTCACGCCGCGGAGAATTTCGTGGCGACCTGGGTGCTTTCACAGCCACGGTGGCGCGCAACAAGTGCCGTAACCGGATCCTCCGTCAACGCCTGATCACCTATGTCGAATTGGCAGGGGAATCCCCGACCCTGGTCGATACGGCGGAAAGTCCGCTGGACCTGTTGTGGGAACAGGAGCGGCGGGACTTGTTGCAGGAGGCTTTGGACTCGCTCGGTCCACGGTGCGCCAACCTGTTGCGGGACTTCTATATCAACGATCTGCCCATGGAATCGATACGGGAGCGGCTGGGTTGTTCCACACTGTCGGGTGCGTACTATGTCCGCAGTCAGTGTTTAAAAAAGGCTTTCATCCACTTGAAAAACCGGCTCGCCGATTGTTCCCCTATTAGCGGACACGAGTTCGCGGGGGAATCGCCGAGGGAGTATGACCAGCATGAATGACCTGAATGACAGCCCGAACACGTATGAATGTGTCGAACCTGAAGTCGGTCGCGAAATGTGGCGCCTGGGCCAATCCGGTGCTTCGACCAGCGATCTGAAACTGCATGCCGACCACTTGCTGATATGCGACGCCTGCCGCCTGGAGGCCGCCGTAGGCCAAGCTATCGGCAACGGACTTGCCACCGGCGCTCTCAACCTGCCGGAGACAAGGAGTCGTGTCGTGCGGCGCGGTCGCAGCTTGCGCGTACCCGCCACACTGGCTGCGGCTGCGCTGGGTCTGGCCGCCGCGGGACTGATTCTGATGGTGATGCTGCCCCCCACGGGCCTGGT
>QNDV01000441.1 GCA_003646045.1 bacterium | reverse complement strand
CCACCCGCAGCCGGTCACCGCGAGGCAAAAGTGCTACCGGGGTGACATCGCACCACAACACCGGCATCACGAAGACCACACCCATCCCCACCGGCCCCGGCGGATAGCCACCGCGCAACAAGGCGGCGGCGTGGATCAGTTCGTGAACCATGGTGGTGACCAGCAGCAGGCCGGCGGCAGTGGCGATGGTTGTGAGGTCGATGGCGCCATGATCCAGGGTGGGCCAAGCCAACCGCAGACCTGCCACTCCCGTTCCCGCCAGCGCCAACAGCACCGCGGTGGAGGTCAGCGGAACCAGGGGCATAGCCAGAACCGCCACCCAGGATGCCGGCAGCAATGGGCGACGGATCCAGGGGCCGCGCGAGCCGTGCCGGGTCCCGGCAGCGGCCAACCGTCGGGCCAGTTCTTCGCCCAGGTGTGGTTCGGCTCCGGCCCGACTGACCGCCCGGGCCAGGGCCGCCCGCAGCAGCGCCGGCGACAACCGGGTGCCATCCCAGGTTCTGAGGTGCCGGCCCAGATCAGCCGGCACGCCGAGTTGCCGCTCTCCCCGGCGTACCAGCCATGGCCCCCGCGGGTGGGGATGGACCCGCAGGACCGGCGCTGTACTCACCCGCCCAGCCGGGCCATGCCCAGCAGACACAGACGCAGGCCGTGGAAACCGACCCAGGCGGCGCCGTGGTGCTCGGTCAATTCGGTCAGGGTGGGGTTGCCCTGGCGCAGGGGCTCGAGGTCGCTGTCCGCCAGGCCCGCCGCCGGATAGAAACGGTCACAGGTCAGATCCGCCAGCACGTCGCCGGGCCACACCTCCACCTGGTGGTCGAGCAGCAGCCGCACCGTACGCGGCGTCTGACTAAGACAGGCCCTGTAGGCGCGGATGTAGTCCTGGCGCAAGCCGGCGGTAGGTACGTCGTCATCCAGTTCGGAGCGTCCGAAGCAGGCCGCCGCCTGCTGCAGCATGCCCCAGAAACTCCATTGTTCGGGGCGGGCCAGGACCTGGCCGAAGCACCAGTCATACAGCCTGCGGGTCAGGACGTCGGTGTCGTCCCCGCGGACCGGTACGCGCGTTACGCCCGTTTCCCAGGCGGGCAGGCCCGTCTCGTCCCAGTGTACGGACAACTGGTGGATCGGCGCGCCCACCCGCGCCGCCATACGCGCCAACCCGGTGCGGACCCGGATGGACCGGCCCGGCAACCGGTAGGGCAAACCCCGGTCCCGGGTGCCACCAAAACCGTCGGCGCCCATGTTGCCGTCCATGTAGGCCACCACGACGCGTCCATCCCGCAGGCCGCGCAGTAGTTTGGGCAGTGAACCGCGCTCCTCCACCGGCATCCACTCCACGGCCTTGGCGTAGCCGAGTCGCTCGACAAGACGCTCGACCCGGTCCTCGTTGACGCGGCGTGCTTCGGCGCTGACCAGTACCAATGGCGACAAGCCCGCCTGCAGCAGGATCTCCAGGACCAGTGCATAGGGACCCTGATGAAGGGTGGTCACCAACCCGCTGGTCAATTCGGGATGCCGCGCCAGGAAAGTGTGGCCGGGGGACAGGATGCCCGTGTCCCCCGACCACAACCCGGCGAGAGCCTCCCGTTCCCTCGCCAGGATCTTGGCGCGCCGGCGGTTGAGCTCCTCCAGGTCGGCCGCCGCGGCCTCGGGCCACAGGGCACGCAAATTCCACAGCTCCCAGGAGTTGGCGGAATCCCGGCGCCGCCCGGGTCCGGAGCCCCCCAGGGCTCCGGACCTCGACCGGCGTTCAACGGGACGTGGTTCTACCACGGGCCCAGCCTTGTACCAAAGCCACCGTGATCAGGCATGGGGGAGTCGTACCTGACGTCGTCCGGGATGGTGTCGCAGTCACAGGTGCACCGGCAGCCGTCAGCGTCACCGAAGCCGTCGCCGGCCAACAGCGGGCTCAGCTCCAGGCGCTCCTGCAGGTCCTGCACGCCCAGACGCTGCAGACTGGTTTCCAGATCAATGTCGACGGGTTCTCTCGCGGGGTCTCGACTCATGTGGGATCCTCCCTGTTTCCGTGGTTCGCCTCCTGCGGACGGCGGCGGGATTGCAAACGGGGGGCCAGGCGCGGTAACCCGCAGGCGAGACGTTTGGGGAGGATTCATGCAGTGGAAAGACCCCTGCCAGCGACGGGCGGAAGCTTTATCGTCAGCGCGGGGTGACGCTGTTTCAGGCCTTCAACTCGATGCGGTATCCCGCGTACTTGCGCAGGTTGATCACGCCGCCGTCAAAGATCAGGTACTGACCCTTGATGCCCTCGAGAACACCGCCCGCTACCGGATCCTTGTCCAGGTTGAGGCTCTTGACCTTCAGCGGATAGGTGCGCACCGGATAGTTGAAACGCCGCTCGGTGCGCTCGGCTGCCGGCAGGACGCCCCCCATCCCCCACTCCTGGAGCCGGGCCACCACCGCCGCCACCGTACCCATGAGATCCATCTCCGGCGGCGGATCCCCCTTGAGCATACGGGTCCAGTGGGTCTTGTCGGCAAAACCTTCGTCGCTGAGACGCTTTTCCACCGCGCCCACCTGGCGACGGTCGGGTAACACAGCCACCGGACAGGCGGCCACCGCACCCTGGTCCAGCCACCGCGAAGGAATGTTTGGCGCACGGGTGATGCCCACCTTCACGCCGCTGGTCAGCGAACAGTACAGGTAGTGGGGCTTGAAGCACTGGCCCTGGGCAAAGTCCTCGTCGCGGCAGGGATTGTCAGCCTCGCCATGGTGGCACAACTCGGGCCGGACGATGCAGATATCCGCCTCGGCCCGGGACTGGCTGCAGGGGAAGCAATAGCCCTGGTTGAAGGTCTTCCTGGTCTTGCGTCCGCAGGCGGTACAGTGGATTTCGCCGGTGAAGTGGAGTTGCACTTCGGCGCCCAGATACTGGTTCAGGGGATGGTCGTCCACGCGGTCGGCCGGGTTGAACCAGCCGTCGGTCAGACTGTAGTTCACCGGATCGGTTGCTTCCGTGCGCATCTTGCGGAGGGCGCCGGTCCAGAGGGGTTTCAAGGGAGTCCTTTCGGGGGTTGGCGCGGGCTCTCAGCCTAATACCCGGCTACGGTTTGACGACCAGTTCCACCTCGCAGTCGAGTACGTGCAACAGTTCCAGCATCCGGTCGACGGACTTGCGGGTATTCGACGTATCGAGCAGTCGGTAGAACTGGGTCGGCGAAGTACCCAGACGATGTATGATCTGTCGCTTGGACATGGGGTATACCTCCACACGGCGCCTT
>QNDV01000440.1 GCA_003646045.1 bacterium | reverse complement strand
CGACCGTGGGTGGCGATGACGATGGCGTCGACCTTTTCCTCCTCGGCGCATTCGAGGATCTTCCGGGCGGGGCGCCCCATGCGCACCACCAGACGGATTTTCGTGTCGCCTGGAAGTGCCTCGGCGGCAAATGTGGCCAACTGCTTCTCGGTCTCTGTCCGGACCTGCTCCTG
Source organism: bacterium (assembly GCA_003646045.1). The sequence continues at coordinate 3,070 of QNDV01000440.1, read as the reverse complement.
ATAGGAGGTGACATCAAAGGTCGTGTCCGGCGCCTCGTCGCGGGGCGTGGGCAAGTGGGGGATCGGCCGATGGACATTGACCACCACGATCTCGGTATCGTTGCCGGCGGCCATGTCGGCGGCCAGACGCAGTCCGCACAAGGAGGGCTCGGAAAAATCGGTGGGGCAGAGGATCTTCCTGAACGGGAACATGGTCACGCCTCCCGGTCGCTTTCCGGCGGGGATGGATCGTTGACAGGACGCAGCCGAAGCGCCTCACTGGCTACGCATCACTATAGCATAGGGCTGACGGCGACAAAGGGTTGATGGCGGGCCATGGCTTTCTATTCCGACTTCGCGGGACACTACGAGACTGTCTTTCCCTTCCGGACCGGCACAGCGGCCTTCCTGCAGAAATGGCTGCCGGACAAGGGGCGGGTGCTGGACGTGGGCTGTGGCACCGGGGCCTACACCCGTCACCTGAAGACCGTCGGTCGCCACGGTATGGGCGTGGACCTGGATCCGGGCATGATCGCCCAGGCGCAGCAGGCCGATCCCGGTGGTGACTACCGCATCATGGGCATGGAGGATCTGGAACACCTGGAGGCAGGGTCGTTCAGCGGGATCTTCTGCATCGGCAATGTTCTGCCCCACCTGCCGGCCGAGCAGGTAGCGACTTTCCTGGGGCACGTCCACCGGTTGCTGGAACCCCAGGGACGATGGCTCCTGCAGACGGTGAATTTCGATCCCCTGCTGGAGCGGACGCGGTACGATTTTCCGGTGATCGGTGACCAGGTGAAGGGAATTGCTTTTCATCGTTCGTACCGGGACATTGTCCCCGGCCGGCTCGAATTCGCTACCAGCCTGGAGGTGGCGGGGGAGGTGGTGTTCCAGGCCTCGACCACTTTGTATCCGCGCACCAGCGGGGACTACCGTTCTGCCCACACAGCGGCGGGTTTCAAACCGCTGGTCCATGTGGCGGACTGGTCGGAACGACGATTCCTGCCCGGAACCAACTCGGGTAGTATCTTTGTCTGGGAGCGGCCCTGACCACGAAAAACCGGGGGACGATCGGGGCCGGCGGCAGTATCATGCCTGCGAAGTGAGTCCGCGAATTCCCTCCGACACGGCAACGACACGAAGGATTGTAAAAAATGGTGATGAAGGATCATCCCCGGCTGCCCGCCCTGCCGACCCTCTGCCTGTCCCTGCTGCTGGTGATCGCCTCGCCGGCGTGGACCCAGGATCCACCGGCGGACCGGAATCCGTCGTCGAGCGGCACTATCGCCCTGCCGGAAGTCATGACCGGCGATTTCAAGTCCGCCTACGTCATCGACGCCGAGACCGGCATGGAGCTGGTGGCCAACAAGGAACGTGTACGCCGCCAACCGGCCTCCATGCTCAAGATGATGACGGAGTTGCTGGTGCTCGAGCGCGTGGCCGAGGGAGATCTGGCCATGGACGACCCCGTGCGGGTGTCGGCCAAGGCCAGTCGCATGGGCGGGTCCCAGGTCTATCTGGCCCACAACGAGGTTTTTCCCGTGGTGGAACTGTTGCAGGCCCTGGCCATCCATTCGGCCAACGACGCCGCCGCGGCCCTGGCCGAGCATACTGCCGGCAGCACGGAGGCCTTCGTGGACCTCATGAATCTGCGGGCCCGGGAGCTGGGCATGACCGATACCGATTTCCACTCGGTCCACGGCCTGCCCGCCGGGCGCGGGCAGTCGCCGGACATGACCTCGGCCCGGGACATGGCCCTGTTGGCCAGGGAACTCATTCGTCATCCCGAGTCCCTGCGCTGGGCCTCCACGCCAAGAGCACCCTTCCGGAACGGTGAGTTCACGCTCTGGAACCCCAACAAGCTGGTGGGCAAGTACCGCGGACTGGACGGCTTGAAGACGGGTTTCACCCAGGCGGCGGGGTTCTGTGTCACCGCCACGGCGGTGCAGAAGGAAAAGCGACTGATCTCGGTGGTCATGGGTTGTTCCACCGATCGGGCCCGGGCCAACGAGACCACGCGGCTGCTGAGCTTCAGTTTCAATCTCTACAAACGGGTGCCGGTGATCGCCGAGGCCAGGCAGCCCCTCGAGACACTTCTGAAGATCAAGGGTGGCAAGGTGCGTGAAACCCCGGTGGGTTGCGCCGAGACCCTGACGGTGAGTGTACCGCGCCATCGCATCGATGATATCCGGATGGATTACCATTTGCCCGAGAAGCTGGAAGCACCTCTGGCGGCCGGCACGGAGGTCGGCACCGCCGTGGCGACCCTCGATGGTCATACGCTGGGCGAAGTGACCGTTGTCACCCTGTCCGATGTACTGCGGGGAAATTGGCTGGATCGTATCTTCCATCGCTAACGACAGGGGGCCACCGGTTATACTGTGGATGATGTGCCCTCCGCACGGACCCGACGGAGAGACGGTTTGGCCATGATTGTCCGGACGTTGCGGGATCAGTTCGACAAGGACCCCTTCACCCTGCTGTGGAGGGGTTTCGTCGTCGCAGGCGCCCTGGCGACAGTGTACGTGATCGCAGGCTGTACGGGATCACCGCCACCTGTATATGAGGCACCGGAGGGCATGGAGGCCGTCCCGGATTCGGTGGGACTGGCAGCATTCATGGACTTGGCACCGGAGATTCGGGCGGCCCGACGGGACCGGGCGCTCAATTGGCGGCGGCAGGCCCTGCGCCGGGAGACGACCCGGGACAGGGTTAGCGGTCTCAATACCGCCGTTGGCCTGGCCCCCGACCTGGCCGGGATCTGGCTGGACCTGGCCGAGATCTGGAGCTGGGCCGGCGGTCACCTGCAGGCGGATGCCTGTCTGGACGCTGCCGCTGCTGCCATTCGTCGCTACAACGATGACGACTATGATCGCCCGGTGGAGCGGCGGGAATGGGACGCCGCGGCGCGCCGTACCGCCCTGCTGCGGGCCTGGCTCCATTACGGTCGTGCCGAGTGGCGCGAGGGTCTGGATTGGGCCGAGGCCGCCGTGCAACTCGACTCCGGGGACCAGCAGGCCCTGCAGATCCGCGGCCTGCTGGATGCCGCCCTGGGGCACCGTTCCCGGGCTCATGCGGCCGCGGACGATTT
>QNDV01000439.1 GCA_003646045.1 bacterium | reverse complement strand
TCTCCAGCCCTGAGTTCTGGTTCTGTCCGGTGACAAAGCGCTGCTCATCGTCAACGGTAACATGAGTGGCAAAGATATCCTTGAAAGCCGTCCGGCTTTCAAACACGACACCGGCCTTGCGCAGCTCCGTCTCCGGGTGCAGTGGAGTAATCTCTATATCGAGTTCCTTGACCTGCTTGTCAGTCACACCCGTCATGCGACGCCCGGCAATCAACAGCTTGCCATCGCGGTCGCGCGCGTTGACCAGGCCCAATACGCCATGGCAGACGCCGCCGATAACCGCCGCCTTGTCGCCATAGTAGGATTCACTTACCTTCGCCGCCAGTTCCGGCGATTGGGCCAGATCATAGGCAGCCCCCCAACCACCTGACATGAACACGACGTCGTACTGATCGATATCCACCTCGGCAATGGGGATGGAGTTCTTTACCTTGGCCTGGGCAATGGGGTCATTGAGGTAGCGCTCGTCTTCCGGCGTCTTGATCATGAACAGGAAGCTCCCGGGGTCAATGGGGATTTCGCCGCCGCGGATACTGGCCACGTCGACCTCCATGCCACCGTCGAGGAAGGTGTAGTAAGGGTGGGTCATCTCGGAGCCAAAGACACCGGTGGCGGGGCCCTCGGTTTCCCCCGGCGCCGCCAGCACACCGTGGCTGGTAGTAATAATCAGGGCACGCTTGCCCGGTAGCGCCACTGATGGCCCGTCATATTCGGGATGCAGCCCAGCCCTGTGCAAAATCGTAGGCAGTGACAGCAGCAGCACCCCAACCAGGGCGAGCAGCACAACGACCGCAGCGAGTAACTTCTTCATGGCTGGACTCCTTGAATATCAACTTTTGCAGCCACTACGAGTAACGCCGCACTAATTTGACACAGATTATGCCATATTATATGATCGACCATCAAGCTCAGCACCCTTAATTAAGGACAGCACCATGAAAAAGGCAGTAACAGTACTGGCCACCCTGGCAGCCGTGATAGTCATCGCCTACAGCCAGCGAGCAACCATCGCCGCACGACTGATGGAAAAAGGCCTGGAAGCCCGCATGGGTGCCGATGTGGTTACGGAACTGGAAGATGGCCTGCACCTGGCCCTGTGCGGCGCCGGTGGCCCCCTCCCAGGCCCCAAGGCCTCGGGGCCCTGCGTTGCGGTGGTTGCCGGTAAGCAGTTGTTCGTGGTGGACGCGGGCACAGACGGCCCGCGCAACCTGACCCGGATGGGCTACCAGCCCGGCACCATCCAGGGCGTGTTCCTCACCCACTTCCACTCGGATCATTTCGACGGTCTGGGTGAAATGAGCACGTTGCGCTGGGCCGGTGGCAGCTTCACCACACCCCTGCCCGTTTATGGTCCCAAGGGGGTGGAGCGCCTCGTCGACGGCTTGAACGCCGCCTATGCCCAGGATTTCACCTACCGCCACGAGCATCACGGAGATCTGGTAGCGCCAATGAGCGCCGCCGGCATGCAGGCCATGCCCTTTTCCAAACCCCCCGTGGGCGAGCTAACTCTGGTGTACGAGGGTGAGGTACTCAAGGTAGAAGCGTTGGCGGTGGACCACTCACCAGTGGAGCCGGCGGTGGGCTACCGCTTCAGCTACAAGGGCCGCTCTCTACTGATTACCGGCGATACGACCAAGCAGGCCAACATCCAGAATTTCGCTGAAGGCATCGACCTGCTGGTGCACGAGGCCCTCGCTCCCAACCTGGTCAACATGATGCACGACGCTGCGAACAAACTGGGTAACGAGATCATGGCGAAAATCACCTACGACATTCTCGATTACCACGCCAGCCCGGTGGAAGCGGCGGAAACCGCGCGCGACGCCGGCGTCGGCCACCTGCTGTACTACCACATCGTCCCGCCACTGGTTATTCCAGGGCAGAAGGCCTTGTACCTGAACGGAGCAGAGAAAATCTTCCCCAACTACACCGTCGGCGAAGACGGGGTCAGCTTCACCCTGCCGGCAAACAGCGATGAGATCAGGCTGACCCGAAAGGGACTTTAACAGTTGAAATGAAAAGGCCGGCCATTGGCCTGCCTTTACCAGGGGTTTTTCAATCAGTTGGGGACGTAAACATACTCATCCCCTTGTTCAAAGGGTTCAGCCAGGTGCTTATCAATGGCGACAGGTGCTTCAAGTTCGGCCTCATATAAAGGATCGCGTGAGGCACGCTGGTGAGCCTCGAGCAGGGCCATCAATTCAGCCAGCTTGTCGGGACGGGCATCGGCCAGGTTTTCCTGCTCGGTGGGATCCTCGGCCAGGTTGAACAGCCAGTTTTTCTCCGGCCGCTTCGCCACCTGGAGTTTCCAGTCGCCGTGACGCACAACCCGGTAGTGGCCGGCCCGCCAGAACAGGGTTTCACGGTCCCAGGCGGCGTCGCCCTCCCCGGTCGCCAGCGGCAGCAGGTTCTCGCCGTCGATTGCCACCCCTTCCGGCAGGTCTTGCCCGGCTGCGGCCAGCAGTGTCGGCATCATGTCGATATGCGCCACCGGTGTTTCCGATTCGGTACCCGCGGGTATCCGCCCGGGCCATTTCATGAACAGCGGCACACGAATGCCACCCTCGAACTGGGTGATCTTCCAGCCGCGGTAGGGCGCATTGACCTCAGGCAGGCCAATGTAGCCCGCGCCACCGTTGTCGCTGGTGAACAGGACGATGGTATTGTCGGCCAATCCCTCCTGCTCCAGTGCAGCGTTTATCCTGCCCACGCTGCGATCCAGGGCGCGAGTCATCGCCGCGTACACGCGCAGACGATGAGGCTGAATGTCCCCCACCGCCTCGTAGTCTTCACGGGTAGCCTGCAGCGGCGTGTGTACGCCCCAGTGGGCCAGGTAGAGGAAGAAGGGGCGGTGTTTGTTGGCCTTGATGACCTTGATCGATTCGTCGGTCCAGTAGTCGGTTAGATAGCCACCGGGTTCGAACCGGTCCTCATCACCACTGTTGAAACTGTTGGCAAAGACCATCCGCGCCCACAGGAACTGGTCGATGGGATCGAAGTCCAGTTTGGCGTTGACCACCTGCGGGTCGTCCTCCGGCAGGAACAGGCCACTGGCCATCAGCAGACTCTCGTCGAAGCCCTGTTCGTGGGGCGCCATCCCATTCTTGCGGCCCAGGTGCCACTTGCCGATATGTACCGTGTGATATCCGCTGTCGCGCAGCGCCTCGGCCACGGTAACTTCTTCCGGGGGCAAACCCTGCATCTCGTAGGGTGGCTTGCTCTCGGCCACCTCCGGGTAGAATTT
>QNDV01000438.1 GCA_003646045.1 bacterium | reverse complement strand
GGCCGTAGCTCCACCGGATCGAACTTGAACTTAACGTACACATCCTCCCCGGTGAGCCTCGCCCCCATGGTTAAGGCACGAGACATCAGAGACTCAACCGGTTTTCGTAACGCCTCAACAGACTTCAAATAGAGGAGTGTCTCGGTGTTGGATAGCGACTGGCTGCCTTTACCAATCCGCAACCCCAGGGCAGAGGGCATACTCTTCAACGAGCTGGCCACCAGGCCGTTCAACGCTTCAAGCAATTGAGTGTAGTCCGCCTTCTCCCCCTGACTCGAGAGCATTTCAAACTCTACATTGTCAAAGGACACCACCGCTTCATTGGGTTCTAACCCAGCCAGGGATTCTGTAACCGCCTGCTGCAAATCCACCAGGTACTTGGTCATCTTTGCCGGGTCCGCCTGAACCGCCGCCGGCGCTGACTGTACCGCTTCCGCTATCTTTATCGATGCGGACAGCCTTGTGTGTCCCGACCTACGCAACACTCTGGACATATCCTCAAGGAAGTCAAGGAACATGAACACTACATTTAAGGCTGACTCCAGCATCGAATGAGGGTAGACGGTGTTAGCGTCCATGTTCAGAAACTCAAAAAAGATGGAAGGAAAATCCAATGAGATCGGGTCCCCGCCTGCCGTCGAGTTCTGAACGGGGAACTTACGTTTGTCTTTCTTAACCTTCCACTCAATCGTGTCATTAGAGATTGGAACAATCCGGTCAGGTAGACGGAACTTGTCAAGCACTAACTCCCCACCACACCCACCAGTCAGAACAACCTCCATGAGCATTGTTTCTAACAGCTGTGATAAGGGGCGTTTGTCCATGTACCCCTGTGAGTAGTCGTTCAAAATGTCAAGCCTGTTCACCAGAGCCCCGGCCAGTACCGTCCCCTTCAGATCAAACAACTGGGTAGCGGAATCGTACGCCGTGACCTTGTAGGTTGACATAGCCAGGTTGACGTAGGACTGTATCGCCGCGGAGACCATCCCGTTAACCCGTGCCAACGCCCGGATGGCAATCTTCTTATCAAGTGTTCGGATATCCCTACCACTTCGATTAAGAAAGTTGTCCTGTTGGTCAACAAGCGTATTCCCAGGGTCAGTTGAGCTATAGGCGGGGTCGGATATCCTGGCCTTTTTGATTGAAGAAGGCTTAGGGAGGATTACATTGCTTGTGTTGGCCATATATGAGGTAACCTTGCAGGAGTTAATGAACGAATAATACTACATATCTACCCTTCATTGTCCTCTTTGGCTATCCTCAGTGAGTGCCTTAACCAACTCGCGAACCCTACTCGCCTAACCCCACGCCACAAAAGCCAACGCCGAACCCTGCTTACCCTGTCCGCTTTCATCGCTAAAAGAAACTGCCTGTCACTCCACTCCCGTGGACCAATATTGCGGTAGTAGAGCCAGTCATGCAGGGCTGCAGCACGCTGGTGTCGGCCTAGCTTCTGTGCCATAAACCCAAGCCACCAGGGCACTGAGACCAGGTCAAACTCAAACCCAACCGGTACTACTACCTCCGCCTCACTTTCAGTTTCCCAAATGATGTGGCACTGCAGTACTACCCGGTTCTTAACAATATGCCCATCTTTGACCAGAGGCTTGTAGTAAAAGGAGTCTAAGGCTGTCAGGAACATTACTTCACCTGCGCTAGTAAGTTGTTTCTATTGGGTCGGTTTAGGTGGGGCTGGTTAGGGTCAGGATCCCCACGCCCTTTCATGTTAACCCCTTTAATAGATGGGGCCAAACTCATCAGCCGCCCAACCCCCGTCCCCCCACTGATCTGAGCAGCGAGAAGAAGGTAGTTAAGAGAGTGAAGCCAATGGTCGTCTGCCTTGTTGCGAGTAACCCACCGGTCCTCGCCGTCCTCCCCCTCTGCACTGGTGATTCTCTTGACAGCATCAAGATGTTCCTTCAGCCGCTCCATTTCCTCCCCTGCCGGGAACGAGACGTTACCGCCGTTGACCATACTTCGCAGGTCATCAATCGAACCCGTTCGGTCAGACAGGCACACCCCTTTTCTTTCGTCCGTTCGATAGAACGTCATCTCCTTTTTGAAAGTAGAAGACTGGGTATAGTAGTTACCAAACGCCCTTCCCGTTATTAAGGTTTTGTGTAGATACTGGGCTGTAGAGAAGTCTGGCGCTGCATCACAAACCAGCGCTACCACCATATTCTTGTGGGCGATCTCCAGAATTTGTTCACCTAACGGAGCCCCCTGGGTAGAATCGAGTACGGTCAGGGAGATGATGTCCAGTTGTTCCACATCCCCTGTTGCAATAGATATAGAAGGAACCCCTATTGACACCCAGGTTTGCTTCTTGCCAACATCTACCCCCATCACAGCCCCGTAGACCGGCTTACCAAATACCACCCTGGTGTTGAGATCAATCGTATCTAGTTCGAACCTGGTGGATTCATCCGAAAACGTTTCACCAAGCTTGAAGTTGTACCACGAGGCTATCTTCTTGTAGTCAAGAATTTGCCTGATCGTCCGCCCAACCGGGTTTATAGTAGGGACGTCGTAAGGAACTACCTTGAACCCTTCGTGTCGCTTCTGCCGTTCAGGGAATTTATGTATCCATTTGCGCTTGTCTTTGTCCAGCAACGCGGTGGTCAGATCAGCCTTGCAGTTAGGGCAGGAAAGATAGGCGCCGTCTGCGATTTCCCTTGGCATAGACGCGACATCAAACCGGGTAAGCTCTGCGACCGGCGTTGACCAGTCCGGTATCACTACATCATCGAGGAAGTCCGGGCGCTGCCACTCCTCGCACTCATCACACTTCACCGCATACCGGCCCTGCGAAGAGGCTTCGTAGTCTGCAGAGATACTAAACCCATCTACCGTAGGGGTGCTGAATCGAATGTTAGCTGACTCTGATTCCTTTTGATGCCCCATTCTGGAAGCGAACTCAGACAGGATCTCCTGATTGGAAAAATCAGTCTCATCAGAGATTACGTAGGACGCCGGGATAGAGATTGGCGCCGACGCTGAGTAGGTACCGACAAAGTGCATGAACGACGAGCCGATCCGCTTCAGTTTGGTATTGTTGGTTTCATTGTCAATCAGTGCGGACAGCGTAGGTGACCCTTCTATGATCGGGTCGACCCTTGTTTTGGAAAACATCTGTGCAAACGCCCCGGTAGGGAGGGTGTATATGATTTGTACCCCTGACCTCAGTGCCGCAAGCGCTACCGCTTTCCTTGACGCTAGCTCAGACAGCCCTACCTGCGAACACTT
>QNDV01000437.1 GCA_003646045.1 bacterium | reverse complement strand
GTCGAACCAGCCTGACGGTGGGCGGCTACTGGATGGACTTCACCGACGAGATCGTGCCCTTCGGTGGGGTCAACGACGACGGTAGCTCCATCCGCGGCAACGCCGAAAAGACACGGCACCAGGGCATCGAGCTCGGAATGCGGGTACAGGTCACCACTCGGGATGCCATCGCCCTGGCAGCCTCCCGCAGCTGGGACGAGTTCGTCAGTTTCCACCAGTACCTAGACACGGACTGGGACGGCACCGCCGATACGGAAGTGGACAACTCGGGCAATCCCATCGCCCTGTTTCCCGAATACCTCGGCATGATCGCCTGGGACCGGAACTGGCACGCCGGAGTGAGAACCCGCCTGCGCGGCAACGTTACGGGCAAGCAGTACCTGGACAACACCGGCAACGAGGAACGCACCATCGACGCCTGGGGAACGGTGGATGTTTCGCTGTGGCTGGCCCTGGGAGACCTGGGTATGACGGCCCTGGACGGCGCCACCGCTTTCGTCCACGCCAGAAATCTTGGTGACACGGAGTATGAGGTTTGGGGATACTGGGCCGGCGACAACTGGTACACACCCGCCGCCGGGCGGAATTTAGCATTGGGACTGGACTACGACTTCTGATGAGTGATTTCGAACCACAAGCGGGCGGGGACTCCTGCCCCATTTTTCCCCGGCAGGGTCCGCGGGCGGTGGTGCTGTGCGACGGCCCGCCTCCCGAGCCTGAACTGCTGGCCTACTGGCTGGCCGGTACCGACGTCTTCGTCTGCGCCGATGCCGCCGGCCATCCCTACGACGAACTGCCGCGCCTGCCGGATCTGGTCATCGGTGACTTCGATTCCCTGTCCGGTCGCATCATCGATGGCCGCGACGGTCCGCGTTATCTGCAGATCGCCGACCAGTACACCACCGACAGCGAGAAGGCCCTGCTGTACCTGTCCGAGCGGGGCATCGAGGAAGCCGTGCTGTTGGGCGCCACGGGCTGGCGACTGGACCACACCCTCTACAACTGCCACCTGCTGGAACGCTTCGCCGCCAGGATGCGCCTGTGCCTCGTGGATCCGGTGGCGGATATCGTGCGGCTGGGGCCGGGCACCAGTGTTTCGTGGCCCCTGCCCGAAGGTACGCGGTTCTCGCTGCTGCCCCTGAACGGTACCGTGCGTGGCGTGACTATGGAGGGTGCCTTGTATCCCCTCCTGGGCGAGACCCTCGAAACCGGCGCCTTCGCTACGGTGAGCAACCGGGTGGCCGTATCGCCCCTGCTGCTGACGGTGGCCGAGGGTTCGCTGCTGGTGTCGGTGGACCGCGACGCCGAACCTCTGGACGAGGACGACGCCTTCGGGGACCGTTGACGTGCCCGGTGGCTCCATGTCCAATCTGGCTGCCCTGGTCTACGTCCTGTTCCTCCTGTTCATCGTACTGCGCCTTTTTCGCAAACCGGCTGGCGGCGCGGTGGACTACATCGTCGCCGGCCGTCGTCTGACCCTGCCCGCCTTCACCGCCTCGCTGGTCACCACCTGGTACGGGGGGATCCTCGGCGTGGGCGAGTACACCTTCCGCCACGGCGTCTCCAACTGGCTGGTATTCGGCGTGCCCTACTACCTGTACGCAGGTGTGTTCGCCATGTGGCTGGCCCGTCGCGCCCGCCGCTCCGAAGTACTGACCATGCCCGACCTGCTGGAACGCCGCTATGGTCGTCCGGCCGCGCTGGTGGGCGCCCTGGTGATATTCGTGATGACGGCGCCGGCTGCCTACGTCCTGATGCTGGGCGTGATGGTGCAGTTCGCCACGGGCTGGCCCCTGTGGGTGGGGGTGGTGCTGGGGACCGGGCTGTCCATTGCCTACGTGTTCAGGGGCGGCCTGCGGGCGGTAGTGGCCACGGACATGGTGCAATTCGTACTGATGTTCGTGGGCTTCCTGGTGCTGGTGCCGGTGTGCACGGTGAAGCTCGGGGGCTGGTCCTATCTGCGGGAGACCCTGCCACCGTCCCACCTGACCTGGGATGGTGGCCTGGGCGTGCAGGCGGTGGTGGTGTGGTACGTCATCGCCATGTCCACGCTGGTGGAGCCCTCGTTCTATCAGCGCTGCTACGCGGCCCGGTCGGAAAAGGTGGCGCAACGGGGGATCTGGGCGGCCATCGGCCTGTGGATCGCTTTCGATTTTCTGACCACCACGGCGGGCTTGTACGCCCGGGCCGCGTTGCCGGAGCTGGCCAACCCGGTACAGTCGTTCCCGGCCCTGGCGGCCCTGGTGCTGCCCGGGTTCTGGCAGGGACTGTTCACGGTGGGCCTGCTGGCCACCATCATGTCGACGGTGGATTCATATGCGTTCCTGGCGGCGGTCACCCTGGGACGGGACGTGGTGGGACGTTGGCGCGGGGCGGACGAGGAGACCTCGCTGCGCTGGGCACGCCGGGGGCTGGTGGTGACGGCCGGATTGGCCATCGCCTTGGCCCTGACAGCCGGCTCGGTGATCACCTTGTGGAAGGCCCTGGGATCGGTTGGCACGCCGGTGTTGCTGGTACCACTGGTGACGGCCCACACCTCGCTGCGGTTGGACGGGCGGCGGGTGGTGATGGTCATGGTGGCCAGTGGCGTGGTGGCGGCGGCCTGGCTGGCGCTTGGTCGCGGGGGGCCATGGCTGGGGGTGGAGGCGATTTTCCCGGGGTTGTTGGTTTCGCTCGCGGGGTTGCTGGGCAGAAAACCGAACATACCGGAGAAGCACCATGACTCTGGGTGAGCAGTTCCTCCTGCGCCACAAGCATCTGGTGCAGGCGGTGGCCGGCGAACTGGGGCGGGGCTAGCTGCCCGCCCCGACCCGCACCCACTCGTCCACATCCGGCAAACGGAAGAACTTGATCTCCACCACGTCCGAGGGATCGACCTCGTAGGCGTGGGTCGCATCGGAGATCCCGAAGTCCTTGTTACCCACCCAGTCCATGATTGCGGGCAGGACCACCGTTTCGGATGGAGCGATGTAAATGGTGCTCTTGTGCACATGCAGGAATTTGCTCTTGCCCGAGCCGCACTTGAGTTGTCCGGTTTCCCTCTGATGGTTGTACAGGTCACCGATCTTGGCCGTCTTGTTCACCGTGTCGGTGGCCTCGACCAGCACGAAGATCTCCTGGTTGTCGTTGTCGAGATGGGCGCCGCCCAGGATCTGCAGGCGGTAGAGTACGTCCCCCTCATCGTCCCGGGCCTCGAAGAGCCGGCGCTCGGTGACGACGAAGAAGTTGTCCTGTTCGAACAACTCCCGGCGTT
>QNDV01000436.1 GCA_003646045.1 bacterium | reverse complement strand
CTGCTGGTGCTGAGTGTCACCCTGTTGGGAGTGGTGGCCGGCGCCGTCTATGGTCTGATCCGGACCCCGCTCTACATGGCGACGATGCAAGTGCGTCCGGGCATCGTGGCGTACAGTGACGCGGGTGGACCGGTGAGGGAGTGGGCCCTCAAGGATATAGTCTACTGGTTTCGCAGCGGCCTGTACGGCACCCACCTGTCCGATGATCCGCTCTTCGGTGATACGGGAGCCCCGCCCATTACCGCCGAGTTCGTTCCCACCGGCCCCCAGTTCACCGGCGGGGGTGACATCATCACCCTGACGGTATACGACGTGGATCCGGGACGGGCCTCCTCGGCCCTGACTCTTTCGGTGGAGGCTTTCAACGGTGCCGGCCAGGGCAAAGGGGAAGGAACCACCATCGCCCTGACCCGCGGTGGCGCCAGGATCCGCATGGCCAAACTGAACAATGACCTGGAACGGATCGAGGCGGCGGCTGAACGCAATCAACTGCTGATTGGCAGCGAGGAACGAGAACTCGCACGAGTCGAGGCCGAAATTGCCCTGAAGAACAAGCGTATCGAGCGGCTCGCGGGAAGCCGTGACACCTACCTGCGTGCTGCGGCCACCACAGCGCAGGAGATCGCCACCGGACGCGCCCGTCTGATCGAGGTGGACTCCCTGCTGCAGGTGGCCCTGGCGGTGGAAACCGGCCGTACCACAGGTGCGGATGGCCGCGTGGGGGACAACGATCCGGTCACCGAGATGCTGCTGCAGACGGCCAACCGCGAACACGCCGCCCGGGTGGGCGAACTTCTGGGCCTGGTGAGCAGTATCGAGAGCCACCTGGCTGCCCGCACCATTGTCGCGGACACCCTGCGGGACGGGGCGCGACGTCTGGAATTCGAGATGGCGGAGGCGCGTCTGGAACGGGATGTGACCCTGGTCAACGAGCGGGCGGATGCCGAGCAGGAGATCGCCGACCTGCGTATCGACCTGGACCGGGAACTGCCCTACCAGCGTGCCCAGCTGACGGAGGACCTGGAAGCGGAGCAGGTACGGCTGGACCTGATAATGCCCCTCGAGACGGTGGGCGACGTCAATGTCAGCGAGCGACCCGTTCGTCCGCGCAAGCTGCGGGCCGTGGCGATACTCGGATTCCTGGCCCTGGCCGGCGGCATGTTCCTGGTCTTTGTGCGGGAGTACTTCCGGCGCAACCGGGAGGCCATCCTCGCCGGGCCGCCGACGGGCTGACCGGGGTATGAGCCGCACGAACCTGCTCAAATTCATTCTGGTCACCCTGCCGCTGACCAACTCGGTCACGCTGCCGGTGGGCTTTCCCCTGAAGCTCTACGAAGTGGCCGGCCTGCTGCTGCTGGGTGGCGTGCTGACCGGGCCGGGAGTCGTGCCCCGGAACAACGGCCGCGTGGTCGCCCTGTGGGGCGTGTTCTTCTTTATCAGTCTAGTGCCGTCGGCCTGGGGCCTGTACGAACTGGCCGCGAACCCTCGTCCCCTGCTGGAGTGGGCCCACGGCCGCTACCATCCCCTGATCAACACCGTCTTCCACTATTGCTACCTGGCCCTGGATATAGGCTTGTTGCTGGTGGCCCTGGACGCCCTGGGTCGCGGTTGGCTGACCTTGCGCGCCTTCTGCCGGGCCTGGGCCTGGGGCGCTCTGCTGTCGGTGGTCTACGCCATCTGGTTGAACGTGGTGGTGGGCGCGGGACTGCCCCTGGTGGCTGCCCTGCGCTGGGACGAAGTGAACTTCTTCGGTGTGGCCGGTATGCAGGTGGTGCGCACCGGTCCCTTCGAGGAGGGCAACTTCTTCGGACTCTATCTGCTGGTCTCGCTCACCGTGATCTATCACGCCCTGCGGTGCTGGCCGGACCGGTTGTTCCGGGTCGCCGCGCCCGCGGTGCTGATGGGGATGGTACTCACCGCATCACCGGCTGCCCTGCTGGGTGGGGTGGTGCTGACGGGGGTCGCGGTGGTCTTTGGCAGGGTCAGCCGAATGGTGCGGGGCATTACCCTGGCCGCCGGCGTGCTGGGCGTGGTGGGACTGGTGGGCAGCGGTCTGTTCCAGTCCCTGGTGCTGGACAAGTTCTCGCTGATATTCTACGGCGGTGTCACCGACAGCCGCAATGTGTCGCTGGTGCAGCGGGCCAACGAATCCTGGCACGCCTGGCAGATGTTCGTGCACCGGCCCTGGGGCGTGGGCATGGGCAACTACGGCTATTTCTTCGGGGACTATCCCGACCTCTACCGCTGGCTGCCGACCAACTGGATGAACTTCAAGCCCATTCCCAACAACGTCTATCTGGAGGTGTTGGCCGAACACGGGCTGGTGGGATTCGTGCTGTTCATGGCGATTCTCGGTCGCAAGCTGTGGCGCCTGGTGCGAGCACGGGAATTCCTGGTGATGGTGGGCTTCCTGCTGATGGGAGTCTACTTCTTCGCCTTTCCCACCTTCCGGTTGGCTTTCATCTGGCTGTACTGGGCCTTCATCCTGGCTGTCGGCCGGGACCAGGACGTTCAGGAATCACCTTCAAGAAGTGTCCGGTAGATAGCCTCGAAGCGGTCCACCTGCCTGGCCAGGGTGTAGTCCGTTGCATGGGCGCGGGCCGAGGCGCCGTGGGTGAGGCGCAGTTCGGGATCGGTGACATAGGTGCGTATAGCGCGCGCCAGGTTCTCCGTTTCCGGTTCCACGATCAAACCGTCACGGTCTGCTCGCACCACCTCGGGTATGCCGCCCCGACAGCTGCCAATCACCGGCAGTCCCCAACTGAAAGCATCGAGCATGGTGCGGGGGAAGTTGTCGTTCCACACCGAAGGTACCATCACCCAGGCTGCCCGGCGCAACAGGTCGCGCTTGGCTTCACCGGCCACCACGCCGTGGAAGCGGGCGCGTTCGGGATGTTGCCGGCAGAAGGCGCCCACTTCGTCGGCCATGGGCCCGGCCCCGGCAAAGTCGAAGGAAAGTGCCGCCATGGCCGGATCGGCAAAAAGCGTATCCAGAACTTCCAGAAGCAGGGCCACGCCCTTGTGGACGTCCAGGTGACCCAGGTAGAGACCCCGGGGCGAATCGTCCGCCCGGCGCACCGGGACATCGTCGGGAATTTCCTCGCAGGCATTGGGCACGGCTTCGGCCCGGGCGCCGGGGAACGCCCCGGCATCCAGATGACGTTGGAGCACGAAACGTGACGGGGGCGTAACCGCCGCGACGCCTCTGGTGCGTGCCAATTCGTGCCGGGCCAGCGCCGCGCAGGGCGGCGGCGT
>QNDV01000435.1 GCA_003646045.1 bacterium | reverse complement strand
CCGTATATCTTGGCCAGATCCTCGTTGGTGTAGCCGCGCTTCCAGAGTTCGTCGGTGACCGCTGCGAGGATCTTCGACAACTCGCCACAGCCGGTTGCCCCACCATTGAAGGCGTTGAACATGTAGCCGCCATCGTCATACAATTCCGGGTTGGCATTGGCGAAATCAACGACCGGTTTGGTGGTGAACATATCGTCGCTGGAGAGGCCCACATGGTCGGCACCCAACAGCTTCACGTAGTAGTCGATCATGTCCGCGGCCTGCTGGGGCGTTATGTCATCCGGCCAGAGGCCGTCCATCATCCACTCGGTGAAGGTCGGGGAGACATAGCCGCCGGACTTCTTGACCCGCAGGGCCTCCTCGTCCGTGATGTTCCGGTAGCAGCCCCGTGCAGTGGCATTGGGCTCGTCCTTGAAAAGGCCGGCCGGCAAAGAATGCGTGAAGACGTAGGGAACGCCGGGATAGTTCTCGTCCATGTAGTCCATGGCGTCCATGGCCGTCTTCTTGCCGGTGTGGCTGAGATCGAGGATGATGCCGTAACGCACCAACTCGTCAATGATGGCGCGGCCCCATTCGGTCAAGCCGTAGTCCAACCCGTTGTACGCCGACATGGACCCGCAGCCGGCACGGTTGATGTCGTTGTAGACCAGGATCATGCTGGACATGCCCATCTCCTTGAGGGTCGCCACCTTTTTCAGGTCCCCGTTCAGGATAGTGGACGTCTGGGTGTTCCAGATCACCGCCGTGGAGTTACGTATATGCGCCGTCTCGATGTCGCGCACGCTGCGGACGAAGATGACCTTGTCCGGCCGCTGCGCCATGGTGGAGCGCCACTTCTGGTTTTCCGTAAAATAGTCTTCCCAGGTAAAATTACCGGCCGCCAGCGTCATGCTGTGACCGGTGATTCCGGCATCGCGCGAGCGCTCCAGGTAATCGTGCAGGTGGGCATCCTCGGTCCAGCCTATGCCGAAGGGAGTGGCGAAGAAGCCAATGACGATAGTGTCCTTGACGAATTGCTTGGCCTCGTCCGAGGCCGGCCAGGTCTTGGACTCGATACTGGCCTGGGCCGTGAGAGCGGCGACCATCATCACGGTTGCCACCAGGATCCGGATCATCTTCATGTCTCTTCCTCCATTATTGAAATTTTCTGCCATTTCTCGTATCAAAGCGCCAGACGCGCCCGGATGCCGTACATCCAGATGCTGTCGTGGTCCGGATTGTTGGGAGGGTCCATAAGGAACTGCAGGTCCGGCGTGATGGCCAACTGCTCCGATATCTGGAAGCGGTAGAACACCTCCAGGGTGTACTGGTCACTCAGGTCGGACCCCCAGGTGCTCTCGTTGGGCTTACCCCAGTTGGCGGCGAAGCCCAGCAGGTCCCGCGACCCGACGGCCTGGTAGCCGAACCCGGCGCTGACGCTTTGCTCCATCAGGCTGCCGCCCTCGTCGGCCCACCCGGCCCGTACGAAGGGCATCCATTTCTCGTGGAGATAGCGTACGTACTGGAAGTTCAGGCCCCAGCCGCCCGGTGTGCCGGCCAGGTCGCTCTCGTCCACGTGCCACACCGTCACATGGGTGTTGTCGAAGTAGATCCGCTCGTGGCCAGGAGTCAGGCCGATCTCGAGGCTCTTGAAGTACTCGCCGTCTCCGAAAGTCTCGAAGCCCCTGAACGGCACCCGGGAATCGGCCCAGGCGTTGGTCAACCCGCCGATGGCGTAGATCTTCTCGCTGAGCATGGCCCCGGCCGCCAGGCCCAGGGTGGCGTCGTTGGGCAGGAAGGCCGCGGTGGTGCCGGTGATGAAGGCGAAGTTCATGAAGCCCGTCCAGGGACTGGCCAGGGCGAACATGTCGAAATAGTCGGTTGCATCGAGGAAACCGCCGACGATGGTGACCTTGCCCCCACCTAGCCGTTGGCGCCAATAGAGGTTTGTCACACGGCCGCCCTGGTTGCTGAAGGGCGGCTCGATGATGCCGATGCCGCCGAGGTCGAACTCGAGATCCGCCGGGGGCTGGGCGCCGTACTTGTGGCGGCTCTCCACCTTCCAGACAAAGGCGCCGGAGTTGGGCGTGCCGCGCCCCAGCAGTTCCCACGCGCCGAAGATACGGAACATGCCGCTGGTGCCCGCGTCCTCGCCGCTGGCGCCGTCCTCGCTGGCCTTCATGAGGACGGTGCTGTAGTCCATGCCCAGACCGAAGCCGTGCTTCTCCTGCAGGCCGGCCTTCCAGTCGAACCAGGGTTGCAGCAGGCGCTGGTCGAGGGCTGCAGGCTTGGTGGCCGCGTCATCGGCGATCTGGTTCTCCACTGCGTCGGGGCTGCCGAAGTTGGCGGCCGGTTGCGGATCCTCGGACGCGACGGCCGGGATGCCAATCACGACAAATACGATCAGGGCCGTTAACCGTCGCGATGCGGTCTTCATGTTCAAGACCCTCTCTGCGTTCGGTGTCCGCGCCTTTGCGTTCCGACGCACGGAGCGCGTTTTGCCGGATGTAACTCGTCATCCACGACGCATAGCCCCTGGACGTCAGCAGACCGCCACGCAATCGACGCGAGACGGCTCGGTCACACTTCGGCAATACATGATAGCTGGATCCGGCCTAGAATCGAACATCCACCCCGAGCACCAGCCCACCCATCCTGGTATTCATCCGGACGTCATCCTGCCTGATCTGGTAGCCGAGCACACGATATCCAAAGGGGAGACTGACCGTATCGCTGATGCCCCACTTGAACAGCGCCATCATCTGATAGGTGAATTCCGAACTCACGCCGAAGCCGCCAATATCCCCGCGAAGTTCGAAACCCCAGCGGTCGCTCAGCATCCATGAGCCATGTGCCCCCAGGACGGGATCCACGACGGTGGAGGAGGCCTCCGGGATTTCATGCCCCAGGAGGGTGACGGTCTGGCTGATGGAGTAGACCCTCACGCCGGCCAGAAATCTCAGGGTCGGGGCACCCGCAGGCCGAAAAACGAGATCGACCTCGCCGATGGTGTTCTTCAGGTCCAGCGAGTTGTCGAGGGCCCCTGAACTTTCGCCGTACAGATTGATGTACTGGAAGTCGGCACTGACCCCCCACCTCCCTTTTTCCGCCGAGAAATTGATGAATGCGCCCAGTTCGACATTCTTGAGCAGGTCTCCGAAACTGCTGTTCACGGGGAACGTGACCGATTCGACGGTGACCGAGCCGGACAATCCCGAAAGAAAGAAATACGGCCGAATCGAGTAGCTCCACTCGGGCGACAGCGTGGAGTTCGCGGGCAGGGAAGT
>QNDV01000434.1 GCA_003646045.1 bacterium | reverse complement strand
CCGGTGAGCATCCGTTGCCCATGTGCAACGACTGCCACACCAGCCACGAGATCGCACGCACCGACGCCGAGGGTTTCAAGCTGCAGATCGTCAATTCCTGCGGCACCTGCCATGAATACGTGACCGAGACCTACTTCGAGACCTACCACGGCAAGGTCTTCGCCCTGGGCTACACCGAGACCGCCAGTTGCGCCGATTGCCACGGACAGCACAACGTCCTGCCACCGGGTGATCCCAACTCGACCCTGTCGCGGGACAACATCGTGGCCACTTGCGCCCAGTGCCATCCCCAGGCCCATCGCCAGTTCGCCGGCTACCTGACCCACGCCACACACCACGACAAGGACAAGTACCCGTTCATCTACTGGACGTGGCTGGCCATGACGTCACTGCTCATCGGCACCTTCGTGGTGTTCGGGATCCATACCCTGTTGTGGATACCGCGATCGATCCAGGCCATGAAGCACTCGCGCCAGCTGCGCAAGCACGCCAAGGGCGAGAAGCAGTTCCGCCGCTTCAACCGCCTCCAGCGAATGTTGCACATCCTGGTCATCGTCAGCTTCCTGACCCTGGCCGTTACGGGCATGGTGCTCAAGTTCAGCTACCTGCCCTGGGCCCAGTGGCTGAGCCGCGTGCTGGGTGGTTTCGAGTCCGCCGGGACGCTGCATCGCATGGGTGCGCTGGTTACCTTCTTCTACTTCGCACGCCATATCGCCGACCTGATCCACCGACGCGGCCAGTCAGGCAAGTCGTGGCAGGAGTTCATCTTCGGCGCAGACGGCATGTTCTTCAATGCCCGTGATGGCGAAGAATTCGTGCAGACCCTCAAGTGGTTCGTGGGCCGGGGCGAGCGACCCCGATACGGCCGCTGGACCTACTGGGAGAAGTTCGACTACTTCGCCGTGTTCTGGGGTGTGGGCATGATCGGGGTCAGCGGCCTGATGCTGTGGTTCCCCGAATTCTTCACCTATCTCGTGCCGGGCTGGTTCATCAACGTGGCCACCATCATCCACTCGGACGAGGCGTTGCTGGCCACCGGCTTCATCTTCACGATCCACTTCTTCAACACCCACTTCCGGCCCGACCGGTTCCCCATGGACCCGGTGATCTTCACCGGTCGCATGACACTGGAGGAGTTCAAGGAGGATCGGCCGCGCGAGTACGAGCAGATGGTGGCCGAAGGTCGTCTGGAAGAGCACATGGTCGATCCGTTGCCGGAGGGATTCGTCAAGGCCCTGAAGTTCTTCGGCTTCACGGCGCTGACCATCGGCATGTCCCTGGTCATCCTGATTATCTACGCGGTGGTCTTCGGCTACCGGTAGCGGCATGAGCGGGTCGCTGCAATGACGGCGACCCGCGACAAGGAGGTTGCGATGAGAAGCGTGTGGATCGCCATGACCCTGCTGGTGATCGCCGGCGGGGCGCCGGCCGGAACCGTGCCGGGCAGCTACTGGTACGTCGTGGATCACATCACCGACGTGGACGAGGGCAACCGGGTCGTGGTCTGGGCCGCTTTGCCCCCGGCCTGGCACGGACAGGAGGTCACCGTAGGGGACATCGTGCCCGAGCCCGTGGCGATTCTCGAGGATCCCGTCACCGGTAACCGGGTAGTGGAGTGGGTGGTCCGGTTCGATCACGATTCGCCGCCGCCCCTGCATACCTTCTTCCACTTCGATTTCGACTTCACCGAAAAGCCTGTGCATGTGGATGTCGATCCGCGGCAGGTAAAACCGTACGACCGCCAAAGTGAGCTGTACCAGCAGTATACCCGGGCCGAGACCTGGATCCAGACTCGCGGCCCGGTGCTGGATATGACTCGTCGGATAGTCGGTTCCGAAGCGGGGATCTGGCCGCGGGTCCAACTGATCTATGACTGGATCGTGGCCAACGTGAAGTACGAAGTTCCGGGCACCAGGGGACGCGACGCCGAGTCGGTTCTGGAGGACCGCCGCGGAGACTGCGAGCAGTTCAGCGTGTTGATGACCGCCATGTGCCGCAGCGTGGGTATCCCCGCCCGCACCGTGACCAACGCCTGGACCACCGGCGGCGACCACGTCTTCCTGGAAATCTGGATCGAGGGCTACGGCTGGGTGCCCGCTGATCCCAGCCTGGGCCAGATGCTGGGCCCGGACGGCGGTGGTTTCTCCCGCGACGAAGTGGTCCGCATGATGGAGGACCGCGGCGTGCCCGTGGGTGACCCGCGCTGGCTGCTGGGCAACCTGTTCGATCAGCGCATCGTCATGACCGTCGGCAACAACATTACCGTGAAATCACCGACCCTCGGACACCGCCTGATCTTCCAGAGCCTGCGTTCGGGCGGCCGTGCCGCACAACCGGCTGCGTCGGTGATCGATGGTCTCAATCGCGATTTGGTCCAGGGTGCCTTCATCGTCACCGGCGAGCGCCTGGCCGACGAGGAGGCCGCCCACGCCATGACCCACCAGCGCCTGGCCAACCTCTTCTTCAGCGAGGGCATGTACGAAGTGGTGGAGGATGTCTGCCGCCAGTCCATCGAGCAGTACGGCGAGGGGGTCATGCCCTGGATCAACATGGGCAAGGTCTATATGCACAAGGGCGAGTACTACAAGGCCGAGGCCGCCTTCAAGCGCGCCATCGTGGGCAAGTCGGCCAAACGAGGCGAGATCCTCGAGTCCCGGCTCTGGGCCCACAACTACCTGGGCAACTGCTACGACCTGCTGGAACGTCGGGACATGGCCCGCGAGGAGTACCAGATGGTCATCGACCGCGACAACAACTACCGCGGGGCGAAGGACTATGCGTTGCGTTATCTTGAGAAGCCGTTCAGCAGGGAGAAGCCCGAGTGACGGTAACCCGGACCTGGGAGATGGTTATGATGCTGCGCAGAATGATCGCCCTTTGCGGAGTGATGTTGATATCGGCAACGACGCCACTGGCCTACGGATCGGAGCCTACGGACGAAGCGGCGGCCATGGAGGCCTGGCAGAAGGCCGCCACCCCCGGCGAAGTTCACGCGTTCCTGGCCAAAAAGAGCGGCAAATGGAAGATCACCGGCAAGATGTGGATGGCCCCGGGTACGGACCCCGTGGTCAGCGAAAGTACCGCCGTCGCCGAGATGATCCTGGGCGGCCGCTTCCTCAAGGAGGAAATGAAGGGCACCAGCATGGGCATGCCCTTCGAGGGCCTGGGCATCACCGGTTACGATAACACCACCGGCATCGTGACCAGTGTCTGGTACGACAACATGGGCACGGTGACCTCCATGTTCACCGGCAAGTACGAAACCCCCGGCGAGCCCCTGGAACTGACCGG
>QNDV01000433.1 GCA_003646045.1 bacterium | reverse complement strand
TGCCGTCCCAGCGCTCGTGATGATGCCGGATGACATGGACGAGGTCCTCGTCCGTCAACAGCGGCGCCAGCAGGTCCAGGCCCAGGGCCACGTGGCGGTCTACTTCCTCGCGGTCGTCCTCCGAGAGGGTGTCGGTGCCCAACAGGATATCGTCCTCGATGCGGTCCATCCCCGCGTCGTGCAGGGCCACGGCGTCCTCCAGGCGGGATACCGCCGTGGGAGATAGTCCCACGCTGCGTCCCAGAGAGGCCGCCAGGTCGAGAGCATCCGTCGTCGCCGTGGGTACACCGCGCCAGTGGATACGCAACAGGACCCGCAGGGCCTCGAGGGTTCGCACGGGTTCCTCCGGGAAGGCAGCCAGGGCACGTCCGGCCAGTCGGCCCAGCACCCGCACCTGGTCACGGTTGCGTGGTCCGAAAACACCGCCGGCCATGCGTCGGCCCAGCAGCACCCAACCTTCCGCCGGTTCCCCGGTGCCCATGGGCACCACCAGCCAGCGTTCCTTCAGACCCCTGTCGTCATCGCCGTCCAGGCCGAGGGCCCGGCACCAGGCGGCGGTGTCGTTGGGATCCGTGGGCAGGCTCAGACCCTCGGGCAGACCGTGGTGTGATGTCAGACCCAGGTGGGCCACCGGCTGTAGCAGATCATCTTCCTTGCGCCGGATCAGCACAGCCGCGCGGGACCCGGTGAATTCGGCCAGCAGTCGCAGCACGTTGCGTTGGATGGCGGCACAGTTGGACTGGTCGTCAGACTCTATGCAACGAGGTACCTCCACCTGCTTCTGCAGATGGACCGTGAAGGCCGTGCCCCCGCTTTGGCGACGGCGCACCGTGACATGGCCGCCGTGCAGGTAGACGATATGCCGGACGATGCTCAGTCCCAACCCGGCGCCCTCGGTAGCGGCAGCCGTACCGGAAGCACGGTAGAACTCGGCGAATACACGCTGCAGGTCCTGCACCGGAATACCCGGACCGTCATCGGCCACTTCCACCGCCACGGTGGCCGCTTCCTCGAACAGGCTCAACCGCACATGTCCACCCACCGGGGCATACTTCACGGCGTTACCCACCAGGTTCACCAGCACCTGGCGCAACAGGTCCGCGTCCGCCTTGCAACCGGGCAACACCGTCGGCGCGACGAGTTCGGCAGTCTGGCGGCGCTCGTCCATGACCGCGCCGAAACTCGCCAGGACCTCTCCGCCCAGGTCGGCCAGATCCACGGTCTCGCGTTGCAACAACCGTGAGCCGTACTCCAGACGCGAGAAATCGAGAATACGGTTGATCATGCGCAACAGGCGCGCTGCTTCGTTGCGGATCACGCCCAGGAACTCGTCACCGCGTTCGAAGTCGGGGTTATCCGCCTGCTGGATAAGGGCATCGGTGTAGGCGGTGATGGAGGTCAGCGGCGTCTTGAATTCGTGACTGGCCATACCGACGAAGCGGCCCTGGAGACGGTTCAGGCGCACCAGGGTGCGGTTCTCGGCGCGCAGACGATCCAGGTCGGCGGTCAACCGCTCCAGTCGGCGGTCTCTTTCGCCGAGTTCCCCGGCAGTCTTCTGACTGGATGTATTCAACAATACCATCTCAGTCCGCCCCCGTGTCGTCTGCGCCCACCAGGACCATTTCCGTGGCACCGGACGCCGTCCGGCGCTCGCAGGCGACGGCGCTGTCGATCTGGATCTTGCCGAATCGCTTCAATTCGGCCATGACATCGCTCAATTCGGCGGGATGCTCATAGCGCCCCTGCGCCTCAGCCACCAGGGCCACGGTCAGGGTGATGAGTGGGAAACGACGGATGCGCCCGTCGCGACTTTCCACTTCCAGATACCCGCGTTCCACATCCTGCGGATCGTGCAATCCCGACACACCGCTATCGAATTCCTCGATGATGTGGCGGGCCAGGACGCGAGCGTTCTCGCACTCGGTGACCACCACGAAGTCGTCACCGCCGACATGTCCCACGAAATCCCGGGCCTTGCCGTATTTCTGGGTGCAACCCACCAGGACCCCGGCCAGGAAACTGATAGCGCGATCGCCCCGCGAATAGCCGTACTGGTCGTTGAAGGACTTGAAACGGTCCACATCCACGTACATGCAGGCGAAGTGGCGCTGACCGGACAAACGTTCCTGTATTTCCCGTTCGATCGCCCGGTTTCCGGGCAGCCCTGTCAAGGGATTGGCCTCACGCTCGCGCTGGGTCGCCTCCAGGAGGTTCCGCACGCGCAGGATCAATTCCTCGTGGTTGAACGGCTTGATTACGTAGTCGTTGGCCCCACCCTGCAGGCCCCTCACCTTGTCACTGTCCTCGCCCTTGGCTGTCAGCATGATAACCGGCAGACGGCTGGTTTCGAACCCGGCACGAATGATCTTCAGGACGGAATATCCATCCATCTTCGGCATCATGACGTCCAGCAGCACCAGATCCGGGTGGAAACCGGCGACGGCCTTCCAGGCTTCCTCGCCATCAGCGACCAGATGAACCTCGAATCCCTCCTGCTCCAGCAGGAATTGCAGAATTCGCCTGATATGAGGCTCGTCGTCCGCAACTAGAATGCGTGCTTTGTCGGCCATGCGCGCCCTGTTCGTGGCAGATCAGAATCCCGACGCCTCCAACATCGGGAAAGGAATTTCCGGAGAGCAGAGGCAAGGGGCGTGCCACAAGGAACATGGAGGCGGTAGAGGAAGTGCCGGTCAGCGCCAGGAAACCAGGGCGCCCCTGGCGAAACTGTCCAGATCCAGCCCGTCGCGGCGACCGGCAGCCAGGTGATAGGAGCCGGCACAGGCGATCATGGCGGCGTTGTCGGTACAATAGACACGCTCAGGGGGCGTGAACAACAGGCCCCGGTGTTGGGCACCGTGGGCAACTTCCTGCCGTAGTTGGGAATTGGCCGCCACGCCACCTGCCAGGTACACGGAGGTCACGCCGTGGTCCTCGGCCGCGCGGAAAAGGCGCGTCGCCAGCACCTCGACCATGGCATCCTGCACTCCCCGGCAGACATCCGCCACATCCGTATCCGACAGGGGCCGTGGCAGCTTCTCCACCGCCAGCCTTACCGCCGTCTTCAAACCGCTGAAGCTGAACACGGTGCGCGGGTCCCTGAGCAGGGGACGAGGGAAAGCGAAGCGCCCGGGATCACCCTGCGGCGCCAGATTGTCGATGGGAGGACCGCCGGGATAGGGCAGCCCCAGCAGTTTGGCGGTCTTGTCGTAGGCTTCGCCCGCCGCATCGTCCAGGGTACCACCCAGACGTTCGTAACGCCCGACAGCCGGCATGTGGATCAGCTCCGTGTGCCCGCC